>USSP01000079.1 GCA_900557385.1 uncultured Lachnospiraceae bacterium | reverse complement strand
AGTGGCAGCCATTCAGCTCTTAAAGGATAAAGGCTGCAAGAAGATTCATTTCATGTGTATTATCGCTGCACCGGAGGGTGTGAAGAAGATGCAGGAGGCACATCCCGATGTAGATATGTATATCGGTGCCCTGGATGAAAAACTGAATGAGAATGCTTACATTGTACCTGGCCTCGGAGATGCCGGAGACCGGATTTTCGGAACCAAATAATAAGGATAAACGATGAAACATGAAGCGTAGTGATTATATATCCTGGGACGAGTATTTTATGGGAATCTCATCCATGGCAGGCATGCGCTCCAAGGACCCTCATACCCAGGTGGGGGCATGTATTGTGGGCAAGGATCATAAAATCCTGTCAATCGGTTACAATGGTTTTCCCAGAGGATGCTCGGATGACGAGTTCCCCTGGGACAGAGAAGGAGAAGAAGGCGATACGAAATATTCCTATGTGACCCATGGGGAATTAAATGCCATTCTCAATTATCAGGGAAGTCTGGAGGGCGCTACTCTTTATGTTTCCCTGTTTCCCTGCAATGAATGTGCCAAGGCGATTATTCAGTCGGGAATTAAAACAATTATCTATGGCAGTGATAAGTATAACGGAATTCCTTCCAATAAAGCGTCCAAGCGGATGCTGGATGCGGCGGGGGTGGAGTACCGGCAATATAAGCCTACGGGACGTCATCTGTCCATTGATTTATAGCGGACAACAGGAAGGAGGTGCTCGCGGACATGAACAGACTCTGGAAAAAGAATATGGCGACGGGTCTTGTGTCACTTTTTCTGGTGGCAGTAATGTCCGTGAGTGTCTATGCCCAGACGACGCAGGAAAAAATCGACCAGGCTGAGCAGGAAAAAAAAGATACGGAAAATAAGCTGGACAATACCAACCAGAACATTGATTCCCTGAAAGGCAGTCAGAATGCTTTAAAGGGACAGCTTAATAATCTCAATGAACAGTTGGAACAAGTGGGAGATAATCTAAACGAACTGGAAAACCAGATTTCCCTAAAGCAGCAGGATATTCTGCAGACCCAGGCAGCTTTGGAAGAAGCCCAGCAGATGGAGCAGGATCAATATAGCCTGATGAAAGCACGGATTAAATTTCTTTATGAACAGGGTGAAAGTTCTTATTTGGAATTGTTGCTGACCAGTGAAAACTTCGGAGATGTCTTAAACCGTGCAGAATATATCAGCGAAGTGAATCTGTATGACCAACAGCTCTTACAGGAATATCAGGCAACGTGTACCCAGGTGGCAGAAACAGAACAACAGCTGCAGACAGAATTGGCGGATCTGGGAGATATGAAGGTTCAGGTGGAGGCAGAACAAAGCAAGGTCAGTGGACTGGTGAGCCAGACGGCAAACAGTATTGCCGGTTATGCCAATGAAATTGATGCTGCGGAAGCAGAAGCGGAAAACTATGAAAACCTGATTGCTTTACAAAAACAGAATATCGCCGCTTTGAAGAAACAGCTGGAAGAAGAACGGAGATTGTCAGCTCTGGCAGCATCCTCGGCCAAACGAGATATTTCCGAGGTGACTTTTGCAGACGGAGACCGCTATTTACTGGCAAATCTCATTTATTGTGAAGCAGGCGGTGAACCCTACGAGGGCAAGGTCGCCGTAGGAGCGGTGGTAATCAACCGCGTACTCAGTTCGGTTTATCCTGATACGGTGACAGGTGTCATTTATCAGAGAAAACAGTTTTCACCGGTAGCCAGTGGACGTCTGGCTGCCGCATTGGCGGCGGGAAAGGCAACACAGAGCTGCTACCAGGCGGCTGATGAAGCGATGGCAGGTGTTACCAATGTAGGAAATTGTGTTTATTTCCGTACGCCGATTGAAGGACTTACCGGAATTTCCATTGGCGGACATATTTTTTATTAAGAATCAAAAAACGGGATTGTTTCACGAGGGAAACAATCCCGTATATTTTTGATGAAAACGATCATGATAAATATCATCCAGTAAATCGCCGGTGGAAAGCAGCGCCTGCTCCATCTGCGACTGGGTGAGCAATCCCTCTCTTCTGGCCTGAACCAGCTCGTCCAGATCCAGAACCTTCAGATGTCCATCCGGATAAAGGACTACATCTACACACAGGTCAATACTGGTTACCGTCTCGGTGGAGGCATCCACTTCGTAATCCACAATATCGCAGTACCAGTACATAAACGTACCATCTTCTTTGCAGAATTTACTGACCTTTACGTGCTCATTCAGAAAATACGCGGAGAAGCCATGATGCAAATCCTTTTTGGGACGAAGTGCATTCCACTTCGTGAGAATAATGTTATCCGTAAAGGATAAAATAACATCATCCCTTAATAAGATGCACTCATTGGGAATCAACCGTCTGCGATAAAGAACCGGATTTAAAACCATATCTCAAACCTGCCTTCCAATATTTTTTTCTCATGTTACGCCTAAGGAGGAATTCTTGTCAATTACAAATGTAAAAACTATCTAAAAAGAGACTAAAAATTTTGGATTTGATTGTATGTTCTATAATTCTATGGTAGAATTAATCTATTATTGAGTGTACATTTTAGACAATTTATTCAATATAAAAAGGTGGTGAAACAGTGCTTGAGGAAACATTAAAGTCCATAAAGACGGCGGAGGAGCAGGCTGCCGTTTTGGTTCAGAAGGCAGAAGAAGAGGCAGGTGCCATTCTGGAACAGGCAAAGGCGGACGCAAGGGCAATGAAGCTGCAGGCTCAGGAAAAGAGCCGTCAACTTGACAAACGACAGGAGGAATCGATCCGGCAGCAGGAAGCAGTGCTGAAAGAGGAGCAGAAGGCAAAATCAGAAGCGGAAATTGCAGCTATGAGGGAAGCAGCTCTCCAAAATGAAAAAAGTGCCATTGAGGCAATTCTCGAAAATCTGGTGTAACAAGGAAAAAGGAACAACAGAAAACAAAAGGTAAGCATAGAAAGGAGGGATGCCGACATGGCAATATTGCAGATGCGTAGAATCAGTATCTGTGCATGGAAGAGCAATCGAAAAGCAATTTTAGAGCGTCTGCAGCAGTTAGGTGTGGTAGAGATCAATATTACACTGGAAGATGACAGCAGCTATGAGCATAGGGATACCGCAGCAGCCAGAGCTGCCTTTGAAAAGCGGGCTGCACAGGCCGAAGCTGCGTTAGAAGTGTTGGATCGGTATCAGCCGGAGAATAAATCATTTCTGGCGTCACTGGAAGGTAAGAAAAATCAGACCGTAAGTCGTATACGGGAGATTGAAGCGGCAAGAACGCAGAAGATCGAAACCATCCGTAAAATTTTGGATCTGGACAGAAAAATCGCAGAGCACAAGGCTGAAATCCTCAGAATCCAGACACAGGCAGAAGGATTGACACCCTGGCTATCTCTACAGGTTCCGCTGACATTTCCGGGAACCCAGAAAACAGCGTTTATGGTGGGAATGATGCCGGTGGGAAGTACCAGAGAGAGCATCATGGAAGAAATGGCGCAGAAAGCGCCGGAACTGGAGGCATACGAACTGGAAATCATTTCCACGGATAAGGATTATGTCTATCTCACAGCAGTATGCATGAAATCCCAGCAGACGGAACTGGAAGAGAATCTGAGGATGATGGGATTTGTAAGACCAACCGTTTCTTCCAGAGAAATCCCAGCAAAACTGCAGGAGCAATACCGGCAGCAAATTACGGGACATCAGGAAGAAATCGTGATTTTGGAGGAACTTATCGGCGAGTATGGAAACCAGAGGGAAGAAATCCGTCTGGTGGCGGATTACTACCGTGCCAGAGCCGAAAAGTACCGGGTTCTTGCCAAATTACCGCAGACACAATATACCTTTGGCGTGAGTGGTTATGTCCCTGCAGGGAAAGCGGATGCGGTAGCGAAGGAAATGGAGCAGAAATTTGATGCCCTGGTAGAGGTCAGTGAAATTCCGGAGGAGGAAGAAGCACCGATTCTCTTAAAGAATAACGGCTTTTCCGATTCGGTGGAAAGTGTGGTGGAGTCCTTTGGACTTCCCGGCAAAGGTGAATTTGATCCCACCTTTGTGACCTCCATCTTCTATGTCTTTTTATTTGGCATGATGCTTTCCGATGCAGCCTACGGCTTGATTATGATTATCGGATGCGGCATTGTATTAAAGAAATTTCCCAATATGGCAGAGTCCACCAGGAAGTTTTTGAAGCTGTTTTTCTATTGTGGATTTTCCACCTTCTTCTGGGGCGTCATGTTCGGTGGCTTCTTCGGAGATGCAGTGGATGTTATATCGGAAACCTTTTTCCATCACAAGGTATCCCTTCCCGCGGTGTGGTTCGCGCCCTTAAATGATCCCATGCGGCTGTTGCTGTTTTCTCTGGCTGTGGGACTGTTCCACATGCTGGTGGGACTGGGACTGAAAGGTTATATGCTTTGCCGGGACGGAAAGATATGGGATTTTGTCTGTGACATTATCTTCTGGTTCTGTCTGTTAATCGGTTTGGTGCTGATGTTGGTTCCCAGTGATATTTTCGCCGGAATCGCAGGAAGCAAGGTAGTACTTCCGGCATCGGTGGTCCTTTTATCCAAGATCTTGGCGGGAGGCGGTGCGCTGGGCATTCTGCTTACTGCAGGCAGGGATAAAAAGAACCCTGGACTTCGTCTGGCGTTAGGTGCTTACGGCTTGTACGGTATTACAAGCTGGCTGTCCGATGCACTGTCCTATTCCCGTCTGCTGGCATTAGGACTTGCTACCGGTGTTATGGCATCCGTATTTAACCAGATGGGAGCCATGCTGGGAGACAGCATTCCCGGTGTCATTTTATTTATTCTTGTCTTTATAGTAGGACATACCTTCAATATGGCAATCAATCTGTTGGGAGCCTATGTGCATACCAGCCGACTGCAATATGTAGAGTTCTACGGTAAATTTTATGAGGGTGGCGGAAGAGCCTTCACCCCGTTTAAACAAAATACAAAATACTTTGATTTTAAGGAGGAAGTAAAATCATGAACGGAATTGTATGGGCATTATTAGGAGCAGCTTTGGCAGTAGGACTGGCGTGTTGTGGTTCTGCATACGGTGTCGGCGTAGCAGGTCAGGCAGCCAGTGGTGTGGTAACAGAGGATCCCGGTAAATTTGCAAAGGTACTGATTATGCAGCTGTTACCCGGTACACAGGGTATTTACGGATTGTTAGTAGCTTTCCTGGTATTATCGAAGATCGGCATCATGGGTGGCAATGCAGCAGATATCAGTGTTTCCACCGGTCTGTTATTATTTATGGCATGTCTGCCGATTGCGATTTCCGGTCTTGTTTCCGCAATCTTACAGGGTAAAACCTCTGTAGCTGCCATGGGCATCATCGCAAAGAAACCGGAGCAGTTCGGTAAAGCAATGCTGTTTCCTGCCATGGTTGAGACCTACGCAATCCTGTCCCTTCTGATTTCCATTCTGGCAGTTATCGGCATTCAGGTATAAGGGAAAACGGGAAAGGAAGAGCAGCGTATGACTGGATTAGAGAAAATGATAAGCCAGATTGAAGAGGAGAGCCGTGCTGCTGCACAGGAAAAGACGGACGCTGCCAAAGAGCAGGCAAATGCACTCTTAGAGGAGGCAAAAGCCCAATGCGCACAAATGGAAGCACAGGATAATGGAAAGCGTCAGAAGGCAAGAGCCTTTATGGAGGAACGTGTGGAATCTTCCATGGAACTGCGGCACAGAACGGCATTACTTACGGCGAAGCAGGAATTGATTTCCGAGGTGATGGAGCATGCCTACGAGCAGATCGCAAAGGCAGATGCCCCGGAATATTTCGCCCTTCTGGAAAAGGCACTGGAGTGCTATGTGCAGCCGGAGAAAGGTCAGATTTATTTTTCCAAAGCAGATTTGGACAGAATGCCGGAAAACTTCCGCGAGCGTATCTCTGAAATTGCAGAGGCCAAGGGAGGCAGCCTGGAACTGATGCCGGCCACCCGCCCGGTGGAGAATGGCTTTATCCTGGTTTATGCAGGTACGGGAAGCGACACCAGCATTGAAGAGAACTGCACGCTCCGTGCATTGTTTTCTGCCCAAAAAGAGCAGTTGCAGGATATCGCCTACAAGAAATTATTTCATTCATGAAATCGCAGAAGGAGGTAACAGATGTCTGATGTAAAGTATACCTATGCGGTTGCACGAATCCGGGCTTTGGAGGTGTCCCTGTTTTCAGCGTCTACCATTGAGCAGTTAATTGCCTGCAAAAGCTATGATGCCTGTCTGGATTTCCTCAAGGAAAAAGGATGGGGCGACGCGGAGCAGGACAAGACGGCAGAGAGTATTCTTACCACAGAGGAAGAACGAATCTGGCAGGTGATGGCAGAGCTGTCCGTGGACAGAAGCAATTTTGAAATCCTCTTTTACACCAACTGGTTTCACAATTTAAAAGCGGCAATCAAAAATGTGTGTACGAAGGACAAGGTACAAAACATTTATTATAAAAGCAGTTTTATGCCACCGGAGGAACTGGAGCAGTTGATCCGGGAGCAGGACTTCGGCAGTTTGCCGGAGAACATGCAGGAGGCAGCAAAGGATGCCTTTGAAACACTCCTTCATTCCAGGGACGGGCAGTTGTGCGACTGCATTATCGACCAGGCTTGTCTGAAAGCAATCCGCAAGACGGGAAAGGCATCCCACACCGAGGTCATCCGTACCTATGCAGAGACAACAGTAGCACTGGCGGACATTAAAATTGCGGTGCGCTCCTGCAAGACGGGCAAATCAAGGGAATTTATGATGCGCTCCATGGCAGAATGTGACAGTCTGAATGTGGACAACCTGGCGAAGGCTGCACTGGCAGGGGAAAGCGCCCTTTATGAATATCTGGAGGGGAACGGCTACCGGGAGGCAGTGGAGCAGTTGAAATGTTCCTACTCCGCTTTTGAGAGATGGTGTGACAACCACATGATCGAGGCAATCCAGCCTCAGAAAACCAATCCCTTCTCCATTGGACCCTTGGTGGGCTATGTTTTGGGAAGAGAAAATGAAATTAAAACGGTCCGTATCATCCTGACCTGTAAGCAAAATGGTCTGGGAGACGATGCTATCCGGGAAAGGGTAAGGGAAATGTATGTATAAGATAGCCGTCTTAGGTGATTATGCAAGTGTTTACGGCTTTGCTTCACTGGGACTGGATACATTCCCTGTGGACTCCCCCAAGGAGGGCGAGCAGACCTTGCGGCGGCTGGCAGAGAACCAGTACGCAGTTATTTATGTAACAGAAAGTCTGGCAGCAGAAATCGAGCGGGAAATCAACCGTTACAAGGAGAGCATGATGCCGGCAATCATTCTGATTCCCGGAGTATCCGGCAACACCGGTGCAGGTGTGAGAGGCGTGAGTCTCAATGTGGAAAAGGCTGTCGGTTCCGATATTCTGTTCGGACAAGAATCATTAGGAAAGGTGGGTGACTACAACGATGAGCAGCGGCGTGATTAAAAAAGTAGCAGGACCTCTCGTAATTGCGGAGGGAATGCGCGACGCAAATATGTACGATGTGGTCCGTGTAAGTAAGCAGAGACTGATTGGAGAAATTATCGAGATGCACGGTGACCAGGCATCCATCCAGGTTTACGAGGAGACATCGGGACTGGGACCGGGAGAGCCGGTAGAGTCTACGGAAGTACCTCTTTCCGTAGAACTGGGACCTGGACTGATTACCAGCATTTATGACGGTATCCAACGACCGTTGGATGACATCATGAAGGTGTCTGGCAATAACTTAAAACGAGGCGTAGAAGTAGCCTCCTTAAAGAGAGAGAAAAAATGGAACTTCGTGCCCTGTGCGGCAGTGGGAGATGAGGTGGAAGCCGGTGATATCATCGGTACGGTACAGGAGACCGCTATCGTCAACCATAAGATTATGATTCCTTATGGCATGAAGGGTAAAATCAAAGAGATTGC
>USSP01000078.1 GCA_900557385.1 uncultured Lachnospiraceae bacterium | reverse complement strand
TTATTCGGTATCGCGGTTGTCATCGCTGCGGTGCTGTCCGCCAACGGTGGATTTCTAAGTGCTTTGGACAGTCTGGCGCGTGTGGAGGATGCCGCTGCATCCACGACTCCCGGCGTCTTTGCCTCTTTCTTCGGGCCTGATCCGTTAAATCTGCTGGGTGTGGTCATTCTGACTTCCCTGGGTACCTGGGGGCTGCCGCAGATGGTGCAGAAATTCTATGCCATCAAAAGTGAAAACGTAATTCATAAGGGTGCTGTCATTTCTACCCTGTTTGCCGTAGTGGTATCCGGCGGCTGCTATTTTCTGGGCGGCTTTGGTCGTCTGTATTCCGACCAGATCGATATCGCTGCAGAGGGTTATGACAGTGTCATTCCCACCATGCTGTCCACCCTTTCTCCGTTGCTTATCGGACTGGTGGTCATCCTGGTATTATCTGCTTCTATGTCCACCCTGTCCTCTCTGGTCATCGCTTCCAGTTCCACTTTGACCATCGACCTGATTAAAGACAATCTGGTAAAGGATATGGATGACAAAAAGCAGGTACGCATCATCCGTGTGTTAATCGTGGTATTTATTGCCATTTCTGCGATTCTTGCCATTATACAGTACAAGAACAATATCACCTTTATCGCCCAGCTGATGGGGGTATCCTGGGGTGCACTGGCCGGTGCTTTTCTGGCACCGTTCCTGTACGGTCTGTATTCCAAGCGTGTGACCAAGGCTTCTGTCTGGGTGAGCTTTATCTTCGGTGCAGGGATTATGGTTTTGAACATGCTGTTCCGCAGTTCCTTCCCGGTGCTGTTACAGTCTCCCATTAATTGTGGGGCTTTCGCCATGATTGCGGGGCTGGTTCTGGTTCCGCTGGTAAGTTTGTTTACGCCGAAGCTGGATAAGAAATTGGTAGACAGTGCATTTGCCTGTTATGATAAGAAAATAGAAGTGCCGGTATCCATGGCATTAGGAGATGGGGAGAACAAATAAGTTCTCCCCTTTTTTCTACCTGAAAGGCGGGGACAATGGAGGCGCCAAAGCACACAGTGAAAAATACTACATAAATCGCTTTTTTTGCTCCTTATTAACAGCACCCACACCCGCCATGATGATGACGATGTCCGTACTCATCCATGCAGTCCTCGTCCGGATTTTTCATGCAAAGATGTACTGCTGCCTTCTTAAAGGTCAGCGGAAGAGCCAGAATATTCGGATTTTCTCCCACATATTTTTTCTTTGCATCGGCAATTGCCTCTTCAAAGGTTGCTCTTGTCTTCAGTCCCATTCCTCTGGCATATCCAGGCTCCTCGGCACCTACCATATAGATGGCACTGGTATTCATCTCCGCAATATGTCCACAGGACATCATAGAGAAACCATGGAAAGGATGGAATGCATTGCAGAAACGATATTTCCGGATATATTCTTCATTGGTTGCAAAATATTCCCCATAACGGTTCATATCCGGGAGTTCATTCATATGATCATGCTGGAACATGGTATAGAGTTCCCGCAGGTAGGGCCATAATTCATCATGAAAATAGCCATTACAGGTGGAAGCACAGATAATGACGCAATGGTCACTCATCACACGTTTGAAACGTAATACCTGGGCACTTAAAGCCTGCATCATCATAATGGGATTGGTTCCCATTCCATCCCCATAATGGAATTTCTGCGGCATACCAAATACCAGTATATCATATTTTTTCTCTGCCCAGTGCACATAAGTTCTCTTATCTGCGATTTTCCAGCTGATGGGCATCATCTCCTTGGCATAGCCGGAATAAATGGCAATCTGTCTGGAATTGGTGTCAAGAACCGCATCGCAGCAGAAGAAGGGATGTCCCATTTTTTCTTCCATATGCATGCTGATCTCATCGAATTTATTCCGCATCAGACTTCCGCCATTGACCGGTGTGAAATCATCTCTGTGCATAACGGAAGGAACGTGATGACTTGCAATACATTTCCAGTTTGTGATGCCGGTGGCACTATGCTTATATCCGCCGGAATATCCACCATAAGGGTTTCCCTGTACATGACCGATGAGAATGGGAATATCGCAATCGTATACATATTTGTTCATGTATACCGGATCTCCTCTGTGTGTGGTTTCGAGATATACCATATGCTCCTGGTCTTCACTGTCATGACTGATGATCTGTCCCGTATGCCAGAATTCATTAAATAACTCTTCGCCGAAAATAGCCTTGGCATCCGATTCCTTGCTTCTGGGATGTAAGCCGTTGGAAATAATGAAGAGAATATCTTTCTTCTCAACACCTGCGGCATAAAGCTCTCTTAAAATGTATTTAATGCTTAATTTTCTGTGACTGGTTGCCTGCTCACCACCCTTTACACGATCGGGAACTACAAAAGTTACCGTACTTCCTTTATGTGCCAGTTCTGTTAAGGTAGGCATTCCGATGGGATGGGCAAGGCTTTCCAGATAGGCCTCTTCCAATTTGTCCTCCGGGATGTAATCCGGATCCTTCACCGTTTCTCCCGGAATGAAAATATCCGTATTTCCCGGCAATTCTGCTGACATCGTTCCCTGACCGTATTCAAAATCAATTTTCATGTTAATCTCCATTCCGCCGCCTTCGGCTGGCGGCACAAATTTTCTCCTCGTAACATTGCTTTTATGAGACTGTTTTCAACCTTCCATATAAAGTCGGATAATTTCCAGATACTCTTCCGGATAATAGCCGATTTCTCCCTGGAATCTCGTAAGTGCGATTAACCCTCCGTCAATTTCAGGAATGGAAGCAAGCATGGCTGCATTATCCTGCTTTAAGCCACCACCATACACAATATCCATGCCGCCGGTTTTTTCTTTGACGAAACGGGCAATCTTGGTGATATATTCTTTTCCTGCCGGTACCTTACCGGGTCCGATCGACCAGATGGGTTCATAAGCTATCACGACCTTTGTTTTGTCAACTCCCTCCAGTCCGATTTCCAGCTTTTTCCCCAACACTTCCTGCCACTGTTCCTGTTCCTCGCTCTTTTCACCGATGCAGTAAAGAACCGTCATACCTCTGGCAATCGCACACTTGATCTCCTGATTCAACAGCCGGTTTATCGCATCCGTATCCGTCACCCCGGCTTCGGCCAGAATACCGGCTTTATCATTACGTTCTTCGCAATGTCCGATAATGGTTGTCTCGCATCCTGCGGCTTCCATTGCGGATGCAGGACGGTTGGTTGTAAAGGCACCAAAATTACCACCCACTGCGGTATCTGCCCGGTAGACACCCTGACAGCCGATTTTGATCGGACTTTCTTCTGCTTTCGCCTTTACCGCATGCAACAGATGCAGTTCCGGAAAATACATGGCAAATTCCACTTGGGACGGGTCATATCCCTTTAATTTTTCCTGGGTGTTTTTTACAATGTATTCTGCCCACTCAGAAACTGCCGCAAGGCGATTCACCCCGCCAAACTCCGTAGGAACATCAAATCTTTTTAAGTTCAGATAAATATGCTTCATTGGGATCCTCCTTGCTTAAATTCCTGCTTTTTTATATCGCTCAGCCATCTGCTCCAGGGTTACGATTTCCACCTTAGGTGCTTTTCCATAGCTTCCGAATTTTACAATCAAGGTACCTACCACTTCCTTCACACCATCTGCGATACACTTGCAGACTCTTGCCACATCGTCATCCGGTACATTTCCATACATGACCGTATCCATAATCGGTGTAATAAATACCCGGGGATCAAATGCAGATTTATTGGTCTCCAGCAATTCATAAATCTGTCCCACAGAAGCACTGCTTCTTAACGCTTCATCTCCTGCAAAGAGCTCTTTCATATTTCTGGTAACCGCCAGCCGGATATCTGTGTCTACATTAATTTTATTGATTCCGCAATGACTGACTTCAATCAGCTGGTTCACATCAATGCCGTATGCATTATGGATTTCCCCGCCTAATGCATTGATTTCTTCTACAATATACTGGGGTACCGTGGAAGAACCGTGGCTTACCAGATAGCCCTCAATTCCTTCATGCATCATGCATTCTTTAATCGCGATTGCAATCTCCTTACGGATAACTGCATTTTTTCCCTTATTCGCACCATGCATGGTTCCATAACTGATTGCCAGTGCATCTACACCTGTCTTTTTGAAAAATTCAATTGCTTTTAAGGGGTTGGTATAGGTGCTTGTTGCTGCAAAGACATGATCCTCTACGCCTGCCAGTACCCCAAGTTCTCCTTCTACGGAAACCCCTCTCGCATGGGCATACTTTACAACTTCCCGGGTCAGTTCCACGTTTTCCTCAAAGGGAAGGGAGCTTCCGTCAATCATGACACTGGTATAGCCTCCCTCAATGGCTGCCACACAGGAATCAAAATTTCGGCCATGATCCAGGTGCAGGGCAATGGGAATTCTGCTGTCTGTTCCGTATTTTTTAACGGCATCGGCAATGTTCTTCGCCCCGGCTTTTTTGTCTTCCAGGGTGGCATTCGCAAAGTCTGTACGGCCTCCCATAAACCCATTCGCCAGATCTGCTCCCTGCAGAATTGCCGGGCTTCTGAACATCTCATGAACATTAATCACTGCTTTTGCCTGGCATACCGCATTGACATTAAATGCCCCCTGGGCATAATCGTTTTTATCTGCAGCATCCAGGATTGCTCTCATCGGTACTAGCATATAATCTCTTTTTCCTCCTCGTTTTGCGAAGCAAAATCCGAACCCCTTGGTGAGGAGAGGATTTTCCTCCTTGTTTAAGCTACCTTGTTCGTGTTAGTTAAATTGTAGCATCCTTTTCGGGGAATTTGCGTATTATTTAGGCAAACGTTTGCTTTCCCAGTTCAAACCAGGAAAGCTGATTTTGCGAAGGAAGCACGTTGGCTGCCTCTTCCAGGTATGTTCTCAAATTTTCTCTCCTGTATCTCATAAAGCCTAATTAAAGGAAATCATTTTCGGCAGGCTCTCTCCAAGCAACGGTCTGCACCATTCTTTAAATGCATCCGTAACACCATTTCCTTCTTCATTGATAAAGGCATCCGGCATGGTTTTCTCCACCATCATGACATGGTCAATTTCAATCAGGAAGGGTCTCATCACATAGGGATCTGTGGACACACGCTCGAAAGCCACCATCTTGCCGGACTCTCCCCGAAGAACCGCTTCACATGCCATTCTTCCTGCCAGTTCTGCTTCCTCTCTATCCACCGGGCTCTGCAGCGGTATGGAAGCCCGTCCCAGAAGTCCCGGTTTCTCACCTCTTGCCTTATAACCCAGCTTCTTAATCACGAGATTGGCTAAATGGGCACTGACATCTCCGAAGTAGGTTGCTCTTCCCACCTTAAACACCGGTTCTACGATTGGTTTTCCCTCTTTGTCCTTTAACCCCTCACTTGCTACCACGACAATTCCGGATTTCTTTTCCAGAAGTTTCTTGACATCTGCAATATACTGCTCCTCATCAAAGGGGCGTTCCGGTAAATAGATTAAATCAGGGCCCACACCATCTTCATCCGCAGCCATGGCACTTGCAGCCGTAATCCATCCCGCATTTCTTCCGGATGCCTCAATGACAACCACATGGATGGGCAGTCCCTTCACATCCGCACACACTTCTTTTGTGCTTTGTGCAAGGTATCTTGCTGCACTTCCATATCCCGGGCTGTGATCAGTGATGGCAATGTCATTGTCCATGGTTTTGGGTATCCCCATCACCTTAATATCCAGTCCCTGTGCCTGACAAGTTTTATAGAGCTTTCCACAGGTGTCCATGGTTCCATTTCCGCCGTTAAATAGAACGTACTTTATCTTTCTTTTCCTTAAAACTTTCGCTATTTTGTCATATTCCGGCTGTTCCAGTTGATCTCTGGAGGTTCCGATGGCACTTCCCGGTGTCTGTAAAAGCAGTTTGAGCTGTTCCTCCGGCACCTTTTCCAGTTCGATCAGTTCTTCCCTCATCAAACCGCCTGTGCCATTTTTTGCAGCATAAATATGTTCTAACCGACTGCATTTTTTTGCTTCCATGATTGCTCCGTACAAAGAAGCATTAATGACAGCGGTAGGCCCGCCACCATGTACGATTAAAAGATTCTCACCCATAGTTTGTCACCTCTTTCACTAAGTCTTTAAAAGGGCTGTCTACTCCCGTATGACAGCCCTTTCTGACATAAACATCTTATCCTTTAATTCCTGAGAAGGTAATACCCTCTACAAAGCGTTTCTGTACAACAAAATAAACAACTACGACAGGAATGGTTACCAAGAGTGATGCTGCCATCAGCAAAGACCATTCTGTCTTATACTGTGTAGTAAACATCTGTAATCCGATGGTAATCGTGTATTGTACTTCATCGCTTAAGTAAAGTAAAGGTCCAAGGAAATCATTCCAGGAGTTCATGAAACGGAAAAGTCCGACTGTGAGAATTCCCGGAACTACCAAAGGCAATACTACCTTTGCATAAACGCAAAACTCAGACGCACCATCTATTCGAGCTGCATCCTCCAGATCCTTAGGCAGATTCATGAAAAACTGCCGTAACAGGAAAATCATAAACGGACGACCTCCGAAAAAGGATGCCAGATATAAAGGCACGTAGGTTCCTACCAATCCCATTTTACTGTAAAGAATGAACTGGGGAATCATGGTTACCTCGTGAGGAATCATCATCACGGAAATCGTCAGGAAAAACAGAAGATCTCTTCCTTTCCATTCCAGACGGGACAAGCCGTAAGCAACCAGAGGGCAGGCAAGAACCGTTCCCAGTACATCCATAATCGCTACTTTACAGGTATTCCCCATGTATTTAAAGAAAGGAATCGCCGTCACTGCTCTCTTAAAATTGTCCCACTGAATGGGATCCGGAATCCATACCGGGGGATTTACAAACAGCTGCTGGTCTGATTTTAATGCTGTGGAAAGCATCCAAAAGAAAGGAAGTAAAAAGAACAATCCTATCAAAATCAATACAATATGAACCACAATGTGTCCAATCCTTCTTGTTTTTTTCATAGCTGTCCTCCTTCTACTGCTGATAATGAACCCATTTTTTGGATGTTCCAAAAATAACGAGGGTTAATACAAGGATAATTAAAAACAGGATCCACGCCATTGCAGAAGCATAGCCCATCTTCATATATCCAAATGCGTTGTTATATAGATGCATGACATAAAAGGTTAAAGAGTGGGTAGGTGATCCTTCTCCGTTTGTCATGGCATAGGGCAGTGTAAAAGTCTGCAAGGAATTAATCACGCCCATAACAACATTATAGAAAATAACCGGTGTTAAAAGCGGCATCGTAATACATTTTACTTTCTGCCATGTGTTGGCACCATCAATGGATGCTGCTTCGTAATATTCCGGTGAAATGTCCTGTAAACCACCCAGATTGATGATAATTGCCTGACCAATTCCCCATGCTGCAATCATAACCAGTGAAATCTTGGACCATTTTGCACTTGCCAGCCAGGGAATCGGATCGATTCCGAATTTTGCGAGAATACTGTTAAAAAGACCATAGTTGGAATTTAACAGCCATCTCCACACCGTTGCTGTTGCCACAACCGGCACCAGTGTCGGAATAAAAAATATTGTACGATAAACGCCTATTCCTTTGATTTTTACATTCAGAAGCAATGCGATAAAGATTCCCAGAATAATATTAATAGGAACACTCATTGCCGTAAAAATTAAAGTATTGGCAATACTTTTCCAAAATAAGTCATCCTTCATCAGTGTTCTGTAATTTTCCAGACCGACGAATTCTCCCGGATTTAAGACACTGTAGGATGTAAAACTATAATAAATAGAAGCAATCAGTGGATATGCATAGAAAATCAGAAGACCAAGAATCCAAGGCAGCGTAAATAAAACACCCATTCTTGCTTTTTTTGCTTCAATACCACCTGCAAATAATTTTTTCTTTTTGTCCTGCTCCTTTACTTTGCTCTTGTCGCTCATTCCTGTTCCTCCTTCGTTACAGCTGCCGTTTCCGACAGTTCTGATTCCAAAGTCT
>USSP01000077.1 GCA_900557385.1 uncultured Lachnospiraceae bacterium | reverse complement strand
CGCCGTGTCCTTTTGATTCGTGATATAAACCCTATGCCAGAGCGCATGCTGCATTTTTGCTGCAAAATACGCTGCTGGTGCTCCGGCTTTTTCTTTTACAGAATTGCCTTCAGGTCAGCGGTCAGCTTGTCAACCTTTGCCTGTGCATCTTCCAGGCTGGTTCCCTTTACGCCCATATAGAATTTAATCTTAGGTTCGGTACCGGAAGGTCTTGCACAGCACCAGGAATCGTTGGTCAGATCAAAGTACAGAACATTGGACTCCGGTAATCCGGTTTCTCCGGTCTCTCCGGTCTCCAGGTTGAGGGTCTTTCCTGTCTTATAATCACGGAACTCTTTGACTTTCAAATCACCGAATTCTTTAGGCGGGTTGGAACGAAGCTTCTCCATCAGTGCCGCAATTTCCTTGGAACCGTCAATTCCCTTCATGGTGATGGAATACTGGCTTTCTTTGTAGTATCCGTATTTCTCATAGAGATTTAACATCTGATCCCACAGGGTCATGTTGTGTTTCTTGCACCATGCAGCGACTTCACACAGGCACATTACTGCCACGATGGCATCCTTATCTCTTGCATGGGTTCCTGCCAGACAGCCGTAGCTCTCCTCCAGACCAAATACATAGTTGTTGCAGCCGGTCTGCTCGAAGAGTTTGATCTGTTCGCCGATATACTTAAATCCGGTGAGCACTTCGATAAATCTTAAACCATAGTCTTCTGCAATAGCTTTGGACATATTGGTGGTTACGATGGTGGTTACCAGTGCGGGATTCTCCGGCATGGTTCCAGTGGCTTTACGCTCTCTGAGGATATATTCCTCGATGAGCATACCAGACATGTTACCGGTAAAGCCTACGTATTCGCCGGTCTTGGTATCCTTTGCATATACACCCAGACGGTCTGCATCCGGATCGGTTGCCAGAACAATATCCGCATCCTTCTCTTTCGCCAGGCGAAGAGCATAGGTAAATGCCTTGGGATCCTCCGGGTTGGGGTAATCCAGTGTGGTGAATTTCGGATCCGGGTTCTCCTGCTCCGGTACTACATATACATGCTGGAAGCCAAGTTCGGAGAGAACACGGCGTACCGGCACATTTCCGGTTCCGCAAAGAGGTGTGTAAACGATCTTCAGATCGCCTGCCATCTCTGCGATAATTTCCGGATGGATAATCTGTTTCTTTAATTCTACCATGTATTTATCATCGATTTCCTTACCGATGATCTGGTAAAGTCCGGCGGCCATGGCATCCTCTTTACTCATGGTTTTCACATCGTTGTAATCGGTAATGCTCTGTACTTCTTTAATGATATTGACATCATGAGGGGGCGTAACCTGTGCGCCATCCTCCCAGTATGCTTTATATCCATTATATTCAGGGGGATTGTGGCTTGCTGTAATGACGATACCGGAAATGCAGCCTAATGTACGCAGTGCAAAGGAAAGCTCCGGTGTGGGGCGTAAGGACTCAAATACATAAGCCTTAATGCCGTTTGCTGCCAGGCAGCGTGCCGTCTCATCTGCAAATTCAGGAGACTGGTTACGGGAATCAAAGGCAATGGCAACGCCTTTTTTCTGTCCGCCCTGTTTGATGATGTAATTTGCCAGTCCCTGTGTTGCTTTTCTGACAGTATACATGTTCATGCGGTTGGTACCTGCTCCGATGATACCGCGCAGTCCACCGGTTCCAAACTCCAGTTCCTTGTAGAAACGTTCCTCAATTTCTTTTTCATTGTCTTTGATCGCCAGAAGCTCCTGTTTGGTTGCTTCGTCAAAATAGGGATCATTCAGCCAGAATTCATATTGCTCTTTATAACCCATCTACCTGTCCTCCGTTTGATTCTTTTTTCTTTATCCCTTGAAAGTGCCTTACATAACCGTTCATCCGCAGTGCCCACGGGTCTGTTGGTCGTAAACCTGTTGCGTGGGGCATTGCGTTGAGCCTCGTAGGGCAAAAATCGTGTTCAGCAAAGGCTTCCACGATTTTAGAGTCTCAACTTCATCGCGCAGAAGGTATTCCAACCAACAAACTCCGCGTGCGCTGCTCACAATCGTTATAAGATCACTTATCAGAGTTAGTATAGCATATTATGGTTCGACCCTCAATGAGAAATCGCTTCGGTCGAGAGAGAAGTTGGGATTGTAGTAGGGGTCGCCTTGTTCCAGTTCGGTCTTCCATTTCTCGCGGAAGTGGGCAGATTCGCGGTTGTAGCGTTGTGCTTTTTCACCCTGGTCATCCAGTCCCCGGGAGATGGATTCGAAATGATAAAGTTCCGCAAAAGGGGTAAATACGTTGAGTAATCCCAGTTTTCTCAGTTTGAGGCAGAAATCCACATCGTTAAGGGAGATTGCGAAGCTTTCATCCAGTCCTCCCACTTTTTCGAATAAAGATTTCTTGACTAAAAGGCAGGCGCCGGTAACCGCGGTTACATCCTGGGCATAGCAGAGACGTCCCATATAGCCTAAGTTTTCCCGATGCTGCTTGTAGTGGGTGTGTCCTGCGGTGCGATGTGCTCCCAGTCCGATGACCACACCGGCATGCTGAATGGTTTTGTCCCCATAATAGAGTTTCGCCCCTACTGCACCCACATCTTCCCGCTGGGCATACATCAGCATCTCTTCCATCCAGTTCACTGTGATGACCTGGGTGTCATTATTTAACAGCAGAATATATTCGCCGGTTGTCTGTTTCACACCGAAATTATTAATGGCAGAGTAATTGAAGGAACCGGTATAGGTAACCACCTTCACTCTGGGGTCATCCTTCAAAAGTTCATAGTAATCCTTGATTTCTTTGGTTTCGCTGTTATTTTCCACCACAATAATCTCGTAATTGTCATAGGTCGACTTTTCCTCAATGGAATTGATGCAGCGTTTCAAATCCTCCACATGGTCTTTATTGGGGATTACGATGGAAATTTTAGGACTTCCGATAATCTGGTAGCGGATTTTAAAAATGGTCTCAAAGGCTCTGGTGGAGGTAATCTGGAAATTCTTAAAGCCGTGGCTGCGGAGATTTTCCGCTACCGCGCCTCTGGCTGCCTCTATGGCATAGGGTTTCGCCTCGATATTGGACGCCACGCTGGTGGCATGGCAGCGCCAGTAGTAGAGAAGTTTCGGCACATGCACCACGTTTTTCGCCTCATCGGTGAGACGGAGAATCATGTCATGATCCTGGCTGCCGTCAAACTGGGAGCGGAACAGCTCGGTTCCCTGCAGCAGATCCCGTTTAAACACGCTGAAATGGCAGATATAGTTATTCGCGCGGAGATTATCCGGCGCATAATCCGGTTTAAAATGCATAGTCAGCATATGGTCGATGTTGCCGCTCTTAAAGGTGGTCTCATCGCAGTAGATGTAGTCCGCATCCTTTTCATTGATGACTTTTACATATTCATATAGAGTACTGGGATGGAGAATGTCATCCTGATCCAACAAACCGATGAACTCACCGGTCGCCATTGCCAGGCAGGCGTTGGTATTACCGGAAATACCTTCGTTTTTCTCCAGCTTTTTATAGACAATTCTTCCATTGGATCTGGACGCATACTCTTTACTGATTTCCCCCATATAGCTATGGGCATCATCCGAACCGTCCGCCAGGCAAAGCTCCCAGTTCTGGTAGGTCTGGTTCATCACAGAATCCAGCATTTCGATCTGGAATTCTTTTTCGTTATTCCAGAGGGGCACCAAAATACTGATCTTCGGCATTCTGGGGAATACCGTCTCCCGTTCTTCCTTAGCCCGTGTTTCATCGGGGAAGCTTTTGGTTCCGAACTGCTTCATTGCTTCTTTTTCGTTCTTTTTGTAAGCAATTTTGTGGAGCACGCCTTTTACACTGCCACAATTTTTGATACGATCCTTCTGGCGGATGCAGAAATGCATGGTCTTCCGCAGAGGCGCAGAAGCTTTCCAAAGCTTATTGTTTTTAATGCGATCCAGTTTGAACTGCAAATCATCCTTCTGAGCTTCCAGATCCGCAATTCTTCCTGCCAGATCTGCATTTTTTAAATGCTCCTCCTGGTATAAGGATTCCCAGTCATTATTCAAATCATCATTTAACTTTTCCATATTTCCCTCGTTTCCGCGTTTCTATTTGTCAGGTGACAATACATGGCAAATGTAACTCTGCATACACACTCTGCATACACACTCTGCTTACATAACCGTCTGCATAACCGGTCTTCGTATTTTGTCACACTGAAAACCCGCAGGTCGTCCACCGGATAATCTGCTCATGCGCCAGTTTTCTCTTCGCATAAAGTCCGATACGGTAATTTCCCGAAGGCAGATTTCCCTCCGGAATCCGCACCGCAAATCCGGACAATTCCACATTCTTCTGATCCGGTACATTCTGTGCAATGTCCGGACGATATTGTGATTTTAAAGGAATCTGATACAGAAGTCCTGTTTCATCCTCCTGCAACAGGATTTTCCATTCATAGCATGCGTTATCGCTTCCGATAATAAAGGCATACCCCTGGAGATAAACATCTTCTCCTGCATCAGAGGCTTCTGCATCGCCAATCCAGCCCTTTAATTTATCATGATATTCCACACCGCAGTTCAGGCAGGCATCTTCTCTGACGCCTTCCGGTAATTTCTGCAGTTTCTGCGGCTTTGCTATCTGGATATTACGATTAAATTCAATCGATAAGAAGTAATAAGTAAAGCCCACATCCGATACATCAAAGGTGAGGTAATGGGAATAATAGGGATCCTTTGCAAACAAATCCGGGTGGCGTTCAAACAACTTATCCATTTCGCCCTTCAATCGTTTTGTTTTGGCTTCATCCTCCAGATCATTACCGCGGCTCAGGGACTCATGGTGGTAAAGCACCACATCATTACACTGGATATTGCTGTAGCCCTGTTCGAAAATACGGAAGCAGAAGTCCACATCATTAAAGGCAACCCGCAGTTCTTCCGAAAGTCCACCTAATCTGTGGTAAAGATCGCTTCTCACCAACAAGCAGGCTCCCGTCACGCCAATCATGTCATGCACCATCCGGTTCTGTCCGAAGTAGTAGACCTTCCTGTCATCCATCTGCTGCAGTTTATGGGTCGGACCCAAACGAATATTGGTAATCCCGGCATGCTGGATTTTCGTTGTTCCGGGATAAAGAAGCTTAGCTCCCACCGCTCCTGCGTATGGCATGCGGGCATGCTTGACCAGTTCTTCCAGCCAGTTGCTCTGCATGATTTCAATATCATCATTTAAAAGCAGGACGAAATTTCCCCGGGCTTTCTCTGCCCCCAGATTACACATCCGTGAAAAATTAAATTCCATGGGTTGATAAATGTAATGCACATCATAGAGCTTCGCCATTTTTTCCAGGCGCAGACGGTTTGCCGCATTGCTTCCATTATCCACCACGATAACTTCCATCTGTATGGTTTCAAGCTCTGTCTCCTCCCGGAGAGAACGCAGGCATCGCTCCAGGGTCTCCGGATGATCCTTGGATGGAATCACAATAGAAACCAGATCCTCTGCCACGGCTTCCCCGTCCCTTGTTTGTGTCTGCATGGGAGGGAACAACACATCCGCAGGCAGTCCCTGACAAGTCAGACCGCCTATATCAAAAATCCGGGGCATATCCAGCCAGGAACCATCATGTATGAGAATTTCCGGTATATTCCGCACTTTCTTTCTTCCGTTTACATCAAAAGCACCATTTTGCATCAAAATTTCATAACACATCCGATAACGATAGCGAAGCTGGGTGCGTACCTTTAAATCCTCAACAAACTCCGGCTCCAGAAAGCAGGATTCATTCTCTCCGGGGCGTAAAAACACATTTCCCTCTTTATCCGGCTCCACCGGTGTCCATCCTTGTAAAGCGATCCAGCGTTCCACTTCATCGGCGTTACTTTCCTGCAGTACCTGTTCCAGGCGCAGGGAAGAAGTCTCTTTCCACTTCTCATAGGCCGATTTTCGAATTGCAAAAAAATTTCCGAAATAAAAGCAGGATTTGAAAAGTGCCGGTGACCAGACCGGTTTCAGCCACGGTGCATATTCTTTACAGGAAATTCGGCATTCCGACTGCTCGTAGTTTAACCCTGCCTCCCGCTGCTTCTGAGGCAGATCTTCATCTCCGTAAACCAGAACTGCTTCCGGATGAAGGACAAGCTGCTCCCGGATCAACAGTTCTGCATCTCTGGTCAGTTTCGCACCGGGTACGGTAAACAGGATGAAATCACTGTTCTCCGGGGCATTTTCCATCATCTGTTTTAACTTTTCGTTTCGGGCAGATGCTTTTTCCCGTTGGGCAATTCTGTGATTCATCCAGCTTTCAAAACTTTGATTCATATGCGAAAGCTTATATTGATAAGGGATCTGCTGTCCCGCTTCCACCATCTGTCTGAGTTTGTTCAAGATTCTTCTCCTATTGACTGCTATCTTTAAAAAAACCGCTTAATCGATGTGATCATCTGTCCTGCAATCGAACGGGATACCGGTGCAAAAGTCAGCGATAACTCCAACCGGCTCTCTCCTCTCACAGGCAGTCCCTGTAAGGCAAAGACCATATTGGGATCTTCCGTGTCAAATACGGCGCAGGGATTTCCACCCTTCTGCATATGCAGCCATTTCCCGTTAATCTGCGGTAAAAATCCTTCTTTGGCAGAAAGAGACAAGGGTTCGCCGTTCCACAATGCCTGTTTGATTTCCACGGCACAGCATTCTTCTGCCGGGTCTAATCGGAGATTCCGTACATTTCCATCCACCTGTAAATCCAGCTGCATCTCGGAACGGGATAGCTCCGGCAATTCCAGCCAATAAGAATCCTCCTGATTGAAGCCTCTGCCACGATCTTCAAAAATCTGTACCCTCGCTTTATTCTTCTCTGTCCGGTACAGTTCTACCAGTTCCGTCAGGGTCAAATTATTTCCGTGCATTTCCTTATAAAGTTCAAACATGGATTTCTGTCTGCCGGTGACATAATGCTGAAATTCCAGTTCCTGCTTCCGGTAGTCCTCCATCTCCTCTTTGGAAATGTCCAGTTTTGATATAATAGAATCAAGATTTAATTTATTTCGTTTATCATTTTCCAGAATATAACAATACAAGGCGCGGAAAGCCAGTTCTTTTGCGGAAAACGCTTTATCAAATGTCCACTCGTAATCGATGATGTTCCACTTATCTCCGGCAATCAGCACATTCGCAAAAATCAGATCATAGTCTGCTACCGGCTGCTCTTCCCCATAGGATACCAGTTCCAGATAATGCTCCAGCAGTTCATGAAATCCTTCCATATTCTCATTTACCAGACAGTGATCCAGTTTTTCCGCAAGTGTAACACCCGCTATATATTCCAGTTCGACTACCGGTTCCTCCGGTCTCCCGGTTTCTGCCAGCAGTTTGCAATGATTGATTGCAAATTCACTGCCTTCATACCGCTTCGACAGCTTCTCATAGGCAGAAGCAATGTTACGGACATGTTCTTTCGCTTCCACCGTCAGAGGATACTTGCGCACCACCAGAGACCGGGCTGAAAGAGACGCATCCGGTGCTGCTGTTTCTGCTGATTTCTCCGGTACTTCCACAATTTCCGTGCGGATGGCAAATTCCGGTGCCCGGTCATTGGAAAATTTCGCATATTGTACCGGGAAGTCCGGTCCGATGACTACCAGAAAAGAATTGGAGAATTCCGGAAACATTCCTTCCTGAATGACACCGTCAAAGGCATCTCTCTCATCAAATAAAAGGAGTCTGTCTCTGTCATAATTACGGAGATTATTGGATAATTCTCCCGGAACCGGCAAGTGGCGGTCCGAATACAGGGTGGTCATAAATTTATAATCCGGATAGGGATAGTAGAAAGAATACCGGGAAACACCGCAACGGGCAAAAATCTGTTCCAATCCCTTCTTGGAGAAGGTACGGGCACTGAATTCTTCTTTATAATTTTCAATACCGGCAAAATATTTTCCGATATGATCTTCCGCACAGCCTGCCCAATATTTCATGCCATATTTGTTCTCGATGGCAATAATGGCTCTTCCGTTCTGCTTTAAATGGCGCAGAATGATCCGCAGGAAGTCATCATAGGGCGTTTTGCCGGG
>USSP01000076.1 GCA_900557385.1 uncultured Lachnospiraceae bacterium | reverse complement strand
GCAGAAGCAAAAGAAGTGATCGCACCAACCTTCCGTCATGACTTATTCCGTATCGCCGATCTTGCGGAAGAAGTAGCAAGATTCTACGGCTATGACAAGATTCCTCTGACCCTGCCTTCCGGCGAGGCAACTGCAGGTAAACTTTCCTACAAGCTTCGTATTGAGCAGAAAGCCAGAGATATTGCGGAATATTGTGGTTTCTCCCAGGGAATGACCTATTCCTTCGAGAGCCCCAAGGTATTTGACAAATTATTACTTCCCGCAGAGGACAAGCTGCGCCAGGCAATTACCATTTCCAATCCCCTGGGAGAGGATTATTCGGTAATGCGTACCAGCTCTTTGAACGGAATACTCACCAGCTTATCTACCAACTATAACCGTCGTAATAAGGATGTGAAGCTTTACGAATTAGCTAATATTTATCTGCCCAAGGCACTGCCTTTGAACGAATATGCAGATGAGCGGATGCAGTTTACTTTAGGCTTTTACGGAGAAGGCGATTTCTTCACGATGAAGGGAGTTGTGGAAGAATTCTTAACTGCTGTAGGTATGTTTGAAAATCCGAAATTTGATCCCAATTGCGAGTGCCCCTACCTCCATCCCGGCAGAAAAGCAGATATTTACTATGGAGAGACACTGATTGGCTACATGGGTGAGGTACATCCGGAGGTTTGTGACAATTACAATATCGGAACCAAGGCTTATGTGGCAGTGCTGGATATGCCGGCCATCGTTCCTCTGACCACCTTTGATCGTAAATACGAAGGCATTGCCAAATTCCCTGCGGTTACCAGAGACTTATCCATGGTCGTTCCCAAGGACATCCTGGTAGGACAGATTGAGGAAGTAATCGCACAGCGTGGCGGTAAGCATCTGGAAAGCTACGAGCTCTTTGATTTATATGAGGGTGCACAGATCAAGCCGGGATTTAAGTCCGTCGCTTATACCATTACCTTCCGGAACAAGGAGAAAACCATGGAGGAGGCAGAAATTTCCGCAGCCATGAAGAAAATCCTTAACGGACTCCAGAGTCTGGGTATCGAGCTTCGTTCCTGATAAAAATTTAACCCTTTTTTCGCGTGACGGGAGTGTACTCCTGTGGTAAACTTATGCATAGAAAATAGGAAATCAGGAGTGAAAGGTAACAATGAAGTACTCATTTATAGGAAAAATTGAAAAAGACGAAAACAACAGTTTTATTGACCTTCCCTTTAATATCTGGGAAATCTTCAAAAAAGAAGGAAATGTACCGGCGAAGGTTAAACTGAACGGAATCACTTTTGTATGTAACCTGGAGCCTAAGGGAAACGGTTACTACAAGATTCCCATTCATCCCCAGATCATGAAACAGTTTGAAGCAGGCAAGGACTATCCGGTGACCTTCCGTATTACCAAATACGGTGTGGAGGACAGCCCTTACTGTTCTGCCAAACCCATCCGTCACATTGACCATATCGACTGTATTCATCAGCCCCATGACGGTCTGTGCGGACAGTCCTGCGTAGCAATGCTTGCAGGCATCACCATAGATGAAGCCAGCGAAGTTATGCATTGTGCAGAATGGCAGGCGACCATGGATAAAATTATCGGTGCCCTGAACTACTTTGGTCTGGAGCACACCGAGGAACTGATTTATACCCTGGGTGCACCGGTGGTAAAACTGCCCAAATGCTGTATCCTTTTGGAGAAGATGGGACGTTACAGTCACTATCTGGTATATTTTGACGGTAAATTTTATGACCCCAGCCTGGGTGTAATGGAGTCCTATGATTTTGATAAGCTGGTGGGCTATCTGGAAGTTTTGGTTAAATAAGATAAATGGAGGTTTTGCAGTTATCATGGAACATAAAAACGTATGGGAAACTTACGGTAAGAAGCAAAATAAAGAAGTAGATACTCTGGCAAGAGAGTATATGGACTTTTTGGACAATGGTAAGACCGAGCGGGAGTGTATTGATGAAATTGTCAATACCATCGAGGCTGCAGGCTATCGGGAACTGGAAGAGGTTCGTAAAAAAGGAGAGACTCTGAAAAAAGGTGACAAGGTGTATTCCGTTTGGATGAACAAGTCCATCTGTTTCTTCCAGATTGGTGAAAAGCCCCTCTGCGAAGGCATGAATATTCTGGGTGCCCACATCGATTCTCCCCGACTGGATGTGAAACAGAATCCCCTGTATGAGGATGGAGGCTTTGCTTATCTGGATACCCATTATTACGGTGGCGTCAAGAAGTATCAGTGGGTAACCATTCCCCTGGCTCTTCACGGTGTGGTTATCAAAAAAGACGGAACTACTGTGGAAATCAACATTGGTGAGGATGAGAAGGATCCGGTATTCTTCATTTCCGATCTGCTGATTCACCTTTCCCAGGAACAGCTGGAGAAGAAAGCTGCCAAGGTGATTGAAGGTGAGGCACTGGACTTAATCGTGGGAAACAAACCCCTGGTAATCAAGAAAAAAGAAGACAAGGATGAGGAAAAGAGTGTTGCCAAGGAGGCAGTGAAAGCCGGAGTCCTGGATATTTTAAAGGAAACCTATGATATCGAAGAGGAAGATTTCCTTTCCGCAGAATTAGAGATCGTTCCTGCAGGAAAAGCAAGAGAAGCAGGCTTTGACCGTTCTATGATTCTGGCTTATGGACAGGATGACCGTGTCTGTGCTTTCACTTCCATGAAAGCGATGCTGGAACTGGAGCAGACAGAGCGTACCGCCTGCTGTATCCTGGTGGATAAAGAAGAAATCGGCAGTGTAGGTGCTACCGGTATGCAGTCGAAATTCTTTGAAAATGCAGTGGCAGAGGTAATGAACCTTACCGGCGAATACAGTGAACTGAATGTTCGTCGTTGTCTGGCTTCCTCCTGTATGCTTTCCTCTGATGTCAGTGCCGGCTTTGATCCCAGCTATGCATCTGCCTTTGAGAAAAAGAACGCATCCTTCCTGGGCTGTGGTATGGTCTTTAACAAATTTACCGGTTCCAGAGGTAAATCCGGTTCCAATGATGCCAATGCAGAGTATATGGCTCATATCCGCGGCATCTTTGATAAGGAAGCGGTTGTATTCCAGACTGCGGAACTGGGTAAAGTAGATTTGGGCGGTGGCGGAACCATTGCTTACATTTTAGCTTTATATGGCATGAATGTCATCGATTCCGGTGTGGCTGTTTTAAATATGCATGCACCCTGGGAAGCTACCAGTAAAGCAGATGTCTATGAGACGAAGAGAGGCTATGTTGCATTCTTAAAGCATGCCTGCTTATAATATGGATGAAATAGGAACGATATGAAAAAATCAGATTTTTATTTTGATCTTCCGGAGGAACTGATTGCTCAGGATCCTTTGGAAGATCGTTCCGGTTCCAGGCTTTTAATGTTGGATAAAGAAACCGGAGAAACCAGACACCGAGTGTTTCACGATATTGTGAATTATCTTGCACCGGGAGACTGCCTGGTACTGAATAATACAAAGGTAATTCCTGCCAGACTTCTTGGCGTCAAGGAAGATACCGGAGCAGCCATCGAAGTACTTCTTCTGAAACGTCGGGATAAGGATGTGTGGGAGACGCTGGTTCGTCCCGGTAAGAAATGCCGTCCCGGTGCAAAATTTGTATTCGGTGACGGACTTCTGAAGGCTGAGGTACTGGAGGTTGTAGAAGAGGGGAACCGCCTGATCCGGTTTACCTACGACGGTATTTTTGAGGAAGTACTGGACAAGCTGGGAGAGATGCCTCTGCCGCCTTATATTACCCATAAGCTTCAGGATAAAAACCGTTATCAGACCGTGTATGCCAAATATGAAGGCTCTGCAGCTGCACCTACAGCAGGCTTGCATTTTACCAAAGAACTCCTGCAGCAGATCGAGGAAAAGGGCGTGAAGCTTGCTTATGTTACCCTTCATGTGGGATTGGGGACCTTCCGTCCTGTGAAAGAGGATGATATTCTGGATCACCATATGCATTCGGAATATTATCAGGTGACAGAAGAAGCAGCCAGGATGATCAATGATACCAAAAAATCCGGTGGGCGTGTGATCTGTGTGGGAACCACAAGTTGTCGTACCGTGGAAAGTGCATCCGATGAAGCGGGCATTGTTCACGCCGGATGCGATAATACTGAGATTTTTATCTATCCCGGTTACCGGTTTAAGGTACTGGATTGCCTGATCACCAATTTCCATTTACCGGAATCCACGTTGGTGATGCTGGTGTCTGCCCTGGCGGGAAGAGAACATGTACTGGCAGCTTATGAGGAAGCTGTTAAAGAAAGATACCGTTTCTTTAGCTTCGGGGATGCCATGTTTATCACGGATCGCCTTACAGAATGTTAGGATGATTTGGAGAGAAAGGATTACAACTATGGAGGAAAGAAGAAAGAACAGTCGAATGGATTTAAAATCCAGACTTGTGATGAAACGTTTGGATGATCCAACGCAGGGACAGGATGTAGCGATTGAAGTGACCGATGTGTCCAAGAGTGGTGTTGGATTCAAATGTACGGAAATTCTCACCATCGGTGCAGTGTATGAGTCTTTTTTGACCATTTGGACGAAAGAAGTGCTCCATGCACTTCTGGAGATTGTGCGTATCGAGAAAAAAGAAGATGGCCCTTTTGATTATGGTGCGATCTTTATCGGTATGCCGGAGATGGATGCGGCTCGTATTGAGACATACCATACGATTGAGTCCTTGAAGCAATAATATAAAAAGCAGGCTTATGTAAAGCCTGCTTTTTTTAATGCACATTATAGCCATTTGCAGTCAGTAGTGCAAAGGCACCATCGTGGCTGCTTTCTTCGTAAAATTCCAGGAACATCAAACCTTCTTCATATTCCCGGTTATGGGAGATGCCGATATTTTTAATACTCAGATTATGTTTAGACAACAAATCGACGATCTTCGCAATAGCACCTGCATGATCCGGGATATCTACTTTTAAACTGAAGTTTTTCTTGATCGGTCCGGAAGGACTATTGGAAAAGGTATCTCTGTAAATTCGGGCACTGTCAAAGAAATCGTAGATTTCCTGTTCCCGGCCTTCTTTTACCTGTTCCCGGATTTGTTCCAATTCTGCAATATAATCATCCAGAAGCTTTACAATATTATCCCGGTTGGTGAGACAGATCTGCTGCCACATCACAGCGGAGGAAGAAGAAATCCGGGTGATATCCTTGAAACCGCCTGCAGCGATCATACGCATCAAATGCTCTTTGGAATCGGAATCCTTTACCAGATTCACCAGGGAAGCTGATACTACATGAGGAACATGACTTACTGCTGCGGTAATATAGTCATGCTGATCGCAGGAAAGGATCAGGGGAATGGCATTCATGCGGAGAACCAGCTCGCGGTACATTTTCAGCTTTTCCTGACTGACTGATTCAGTAGGGGTCAGGATATAGTAAGCGTTTTCCAGAAGAAGTGCCTTGGAGTTTAAGTAACCGGTCCGTTCGCTTCCTGCCATAGGGTGACCGCCGATAAACTGCGCTTCCAGACCTGCCTCCCTGATATGCCGGTGAATGTCGGTTTTCACACTGCCGACATCTGTCAGCAAGGTGTCCGGGGATAGATATTTCTTTAGTTCCAGTAGATTCTCGTCATTATTGGATACCGGTGCGCATAAGAAGATAATATCACAGGTACTGAACTGAGAACCAATATAGGGAAAGGAATCATTGATTACACCGTCTGCCTCTGCAAGCTTTAAGGTTGCCTTATCCCGGTCATAAGCAACAATACGCATATCGGGATAAGCAGCCCGCAGCGCCTTGGCAATCGAACCACCGATAAGACCCAGACCAATGAAACCACAGGTAATCTTTTTCATAGGAATACTGCCTTTCTGTAGGAAAAAATCTGTTGTAAGAATACCATTTTGACCGGATAAAGTCAAACCTATACCGATTGCACAGGTCGCAAAGTCAGAATTTGATAAAATATTGTGTAAAATATCAAATAAATATTGTATTTCAGAAATATATTTAGTAAAATGTAACTATCAAATTTTTATGAACCGGAGGAATGCATTATGAATGTTTACACAACAGACAAAATTCGCAACGTTTGCTTGCTGGGACATGGTGGCGCCGGAAAGACAACGTTGGTGGAAGCTATGGCTTACCTGGCGGGGATTACATCCCGCATGGGAAAAGTAACCGATAAAAATACCGTCAGTGATTTCGGAAAAGAAGAGCAGAAGCGACAGATCTCTATCAGCTCCTCGATCATTCCTCTGGAATGGGAAGGAACGAAGATCAATCTGCTGGATACTCCCGGAAGCTTTGATTTCGTAGGCGAAGTGGAGGAAGCGGTTTCCGCAGCAGATGCAGCCATTATCGTAGTATCCGGTAAGAACGGCATTGAGGTTGGCACAGAAAAAGCGTGGGAACTGTGTGACAAATACAATCTGCCCCGCTTTATCTTTGTTACCGATATGGATATCGATAATGCCTCCTTTAAAAAAGTCGTGGAAGAAATGACGGAGAAATATGGCAAGAAGATGGCACCCTTCCATTTCCCTATCCGTGAAAATGAGAAATTTGTGGGTTATGTGAATGTCATCGCCGAAAAAGCATACCGCTGGGAAGGAAAGGATGCGGTGGAGTGTGAGATTCCGGACTACAGTAAGGAAAACCTAACCCTTTACCGGGATACCCTGATGGAAGCAGTTGCAGAGACCAGTGAAGATATGATGGATCGTTACTTCAACGGAGAAACCTTCTCTGAAGCAGAAATCCGTGCGGCTCTTCGTACCAATGTGGATGAATGCTCCATCGTACCCATGAGCATGGGTTCCTCCATTCTCTGCCAGGGTGTCTATACGCTGTTGGATGATATTGTGAAATATCTTCCTAGCCCGGAGCAGCGGAAATGTGCCGGCGTTAATTTAAAGACCAATGCTATCTTTGAGGCAAATTATGACTTCTCCAAACCGAAGTCTGCCTATATTTTCAAAACCATCGTGGATCCCTTTATCGGCAAGTATTCTCTGATTAAGGTTTGTTCCGGTGTCTTCAAGGCAGGAGATGTCATCTATAATAAAGATAAGGATATTGAAGAGACGATCAGCAAGCTTTATGTGCTGCAGGGAAGCAAGCCCTATGAAGTACCGGAAATCCATGCCGGTGACATCGGTGCCATTGCAAAGCTGACAGCAGCCCGTACCGGCAATACGCTGTCCACCAAGGCAGTGACCATCCAGTACGGAAAGACCGAAATCAGCGCTCCCTATACCTATATGCGTTACAAAGTGCCGAATAAGGCAGATGTGGATAAAGCGGCACAATCCCTGCAGAAGATGACCCATGAGGATCAGACTCTGAAGGTAGTCAATGATGCAGAAAACCATCAGCTCCTTCTGTATGGAATCAGCGAGCAGCATCTGGAAATCGTGGTAAGCAGACTCTTGAATGAATATAAGGTACAGGTAGAACTAAGTAAGCCGAAGGTGGCGTACCGCGAGACAATCCGCAAGAAATCGGATGTGGAATACAAATATAAGAAACAATCCGGCGGACACGGGCAATACGGTCATGTCAAGATGCGTTTCGAACCGTCCGGAGACTTAAATACTCCTTATGTATTTGAACAGGAGGTTGTGGGAGGCGCAGTTCCCAAGAACTACTTCCCGGCAGTAGAAAAAGGAATTCAGGAAGGTGTTCAGAAGGGACCTATGGCGGCATATCCGGTAGTAGGTGTGAAAGCGGTTCTTTACGATGGTTCCTATCATCCGGTAGATTCTTCCGAGATGGCATTTAAGACAGCAGCCCTGCAGGCATTTAAGAAAGGTTTCATGGAGGCAGGACCGGTACTTTTGGAGCCTATTGCGACCTTACATGTATTAGTGCCGGATTCTTATACCGGAGACATTATGGGCGATCTCAATAAACGCCGGGGCAGAGTACTGGGAATGAATCCCCAGCCGGATGGCAAGCAGATGATTGAGGCAGAAATCCCTCAGAGCTGCCTGTTTGGTTACTGTACCGATTTACGTTCCATGACCGGTGGACGTGGTACCTATTCTTATGAATTTGCCCGTTATGAGCAGGCGCCCTCTGATGTACAGGAGAAGGAAGTCGCTGCCAGAGCAAGCAAAGTAGCG
>USSP01000075.1 GCA_900557385.1 uncultured Lachnospiraceae bacterium | reverse complement strand
AAAAAAGCTATAGGGCGAAAGATAGAAATTCATGGAGCCGCACCAGCCATCACCTTCCACGCCGTCAATATTCCACACATTGATGCAGGTCCGTTTTCTTCCAGCATAGGCAGGGTTTTCTTTATAATCATACCGCAGTGCCTGATCCCAGGTCATCGTATTTAATAAAGAAGTATCCTTTAAATAAGTAATCTTATCCTTTTGCGCCTCCGAAGCGGCCAACGGATCTTCCAGATTTCTTGCCGCCCCCAGATACTTCTGGGATTTGGCAAGATTCAGCTTCTCTACACTATACGCCGGCAGATCGTCCACCAGAGTTCCCGTATAAAGATTGGTAATACTGTAAATCTCTTTATCCTGATAAGCCACCGCATCCACGGTCACGTTCTGGAAAGTGAGTTCAACCCGGTTCTCCGGATTTCTGGAATAGGTAGAAAGGAAATAGGGTGCCAGTTCACTGACAAACCGGGTGTTTACAAAGGCCACTTGGGTTTCTCCCACCAGATTCTCCATGGAATCATGAAGATAAATATCTCCCGCAGAGCCTCTGCCGATGAGATCACAATTTTCAAATTGAAGACTGTAATCCCCCCGAAGTCCTGCACCTACTGCATAGTTACAATCCGACTGAATCCTACAGTTGGAAAAGGTGAGACTTCTTCCATAGGCATAATCGGATTCGATGTGCACTGCATATCCGGTAAAAGAAGAGATGGGAACAGCTCCGGCATAAACGGCAGACACATCCACTTCTTCCAGTTCCGGCTGTAAATCCTTCACACTGGTGGAACTGCACCCAATGGGAGCCGTATCGGCACGATAGGCATAAATAGTCAGATTGCTCACAGAGCCGGCTGCAATTTCCAGCGGCGGATGATAATAGCTTTCCTCACAATTCTGAAGGATACACCGATCTTTATCAATACCGATCAACTGCAGCTGCTTCTGGGACATTTGCACCGATTCCTCGTAGACACCGGGATAAATCCAGATAATGTCCCCTTCTGCTGCCTGCTCCACTGCCTCGCTGATCGTCGTATACTGACCGCTTCCGTCCTGCGCCACAAACCATTCCCTGGGGGCAGGCTCTTCCGCTCTTTGTTCTGCTTTTGCCGGTGCGGCATCTGCCATCAGGGAATCCGCGTTCAGCCCCAAAAGCAGAACTAATCCCATTGCCACCATACGTTTCCAACTGTTACTCATGTTATCGTTCCTTATCTTTTACCACTGCATTTTATTCGTCCCAGCCCAGACGATCAATGTGCCGTTCACAGCACTCCCAGAGTACTACATCCGGCTTTTGGGATAAATTGGCTGTCGTTGCTTTGACGAAATTATAGTTATAGGGAACAATGTCCCCATTGATTACCCCGCCTTTAAAGTAATAAGGGCTTTCCAACAGTAAAAATTCCGCAAAGGAATCCCCTACCAGCAGAAGGGAATCCTCCACCTTCTGTTCTTCCTTCGCCTGATCTTCTCCGAGGAAATAAACGGTATCAATGCCATAGGTCACACCCACATCTGCCATGGTTGCCAGATCCCCGGCAAAATCATGCAAGTGTTCCTGGAATGTAACCTCTCCCACATCGCTATAGGTTCCGTAAAGATTTTTCAATACCTCCTGCAATGCCACATAGCAGCCCACCATGTTCCAATGGGTATCTGTCTTATAATAAATCTGGGTTTCATCCTTCATGGAAAGATATTTATCCTTCATATAAATGATATCCAGATCGGTATTGGCCTGCAAGTATCCCACCAGATCATCGGTGCGGGAGGATTTTGCTTTTTTCTCCCGGATCTCGTCCGGTAGATATTCAAAGTAAACAGACTCTTTATTCGGCACAATCAGCAGTACAAATTTAGAGCCTGCTGCCTCGATTTTATCCCGCTGCTTCAGAAGATTGTCCGCAATTTCTTTCATTTCGGTCGCGGAAAAGGCGTTAGTGCCATAAAAATCTGCCATGGTATCACCATCCATGGTGCTTTGATAAAACAGCCATTTATCCTTTCCCGCAAATACCAGATCCGATCTCAAATCTGGGATATCCTTCGACTCCTGGACGCTTTCGCTTTCCTGCGCCGTCTCCGTTTCTCCCATCTCCTGAGATTCCAGAGATTCGGTTTCCATGGTCTCCCAATATTCTGTACTTTCTTCCGTATCCTGTCCTTTGTCTCGCTTTACAAAGAACAGGAACAGAAGAATCACCAGAATCAACAGTGTTCCAGTAAGAACACCCACTAATATCGTTATTCTTCCGTTCCTGTTATTCTTTTTCATCGTTTAATCCAAATAGCCTGCTTCCAATTCATAGTTGAGAATGAAATCACGATTGTACAATTCTATATCACTCAAATCATACTCGTAAAACTCTGCAAAGGATACCGAATAATTGTACCAGGACTTACTCTGGAAGTATGTATTTACCGCAGGATCGCTGAAATCTCTGCCATGACGGGCATAAATTTCATAACGGGCCATACGAAGTTCTGCCCTGCTTAAGCCTTCAATATCCTCCACTGTCAACTCTCTGTCTGCAGATTCCGGTAACAGATAATCACCGGAGAAATCCACGCCACCGAAAGCTTCCAGTTCACCTGCCTGGGTTGCATAGTGCTCATACAACTCCACTACCCAGCAGTTGTTATCGGTCACACTGAACAATTCGCGCATACGGGCAGCTACCTGGGCATCCGTTGCACTTAAGGAAAGCTGATTTGCCAGCTGTACAGCAGATTTACCGTATTTGGCTGCATACTGTTTTGCAAATTCTTCCTTGACAGGGGCATTGTACTCGGTGTCAGGACGACCTTCTATCACTTCTTTTGCTTCATCCAGAAGTTTGGTGGCATCCGTAGGGTTCGCATCTACCAGATAGCTTTCTGCCTTGCTGTATACATACTGACAGAATGCACCTTCAACCTCCGCGGTCTTGTAAGGAAGATCCTCCGCGTCGAAGTCTCCAACACCTTCCAGATCGGAATAAGTATTCAGTACTTCGCCGATATTGGCAACGGCATCGTCCAAATCACTAAGTGCCTGTTTATAGTTATCCAGATTTTCATTATCCGCCAGTTCCTGCGCATGGTTCTTGGCTTCCGTCTCATACTGGATCAGCGCAGCGTCTGCTTTCTCCAAGGCAGAATCGTAAGCATCGCTGTCCGCATCCACCTCCATATACTTGTCGATGGCTGCCAGATAGTCGCCAGCGGCTGCCAGGTCATCACCTTCTGTAAGTTCAGGCACTTCCTCCGCATCTGCTGCCGATTCATCGCTTTCCGTGGTATCGGTGTCCTCATCATCCTTTACGGTAAGCTCTGTTTTATCCTTGCCCGGCAGAATATCATCCAGATAGCCCGCTTTCCATGCATAGACACCTGCCCCTACCAGTGCCAGAAGAAGTACGATCACCAGAACGATTAAGGTTACTTTCAGACCATTTCCCTTCTTTTTCTCTTTCTTCGGCTGCGCTGCTGCGGGCTTCGGCTGTGCGGCAGGCTGTGGTGCTGCCGGCTTCGGCTGTGCAGCAGGCTGTGCGGCTGCCACGGGCGTTCCACACTTGGTGCAGAACTTCATTCCTTCCTTTAACTGCGTTCCGCATTTGGTACAAAAGATTTTCCGGGGCTGCTCTTCTTCCAGCTTGTTGCCACATTTCACACAGAATTTGTATCCGGCAACGTTTTCCGTCCCACATTTACTGCATTTCATAATAACTCATTTCCTCCCCTGTTATCTCACGTTTCTCGTTCCTACTCTTCTACCTTTGTTCCGCATTTGGTGCAGAATTTAGCACCTTCCGGTAACTCTGCGCCACATCCTGCGCATACCTTCTTCACAGGAACCGGCAGTTCATATCCGCAATGAACGCAGAATCTTGCACCTTTTTCCAGTTCTGCTCCGCATTTCGGGCACTGAATCATTCCCTTTAAATCAATCAGCTGTTCTTTACAGGAAGCAATTTCCTTTTTCAGTTCATCCACCCGGGTAATCATCGCTGTGTAATCCCCTTCGGTTCCTTCTTTGGTATTGTTGTAATAAGTCTCACCCAGACTCTGCAGCACCTTACGCAGTTCTTCCTCCGTGCTCTTGAGCTGAGAATTCAGCCGCATGGTTGCAGATACATCCGTTGCCTTCTGAGAAACACCATCACTTACTTTTCTAAAGAAATCCATAACTTCCTCCCATCCATTGTCTCTTTACGACAATAACTGTTTCTACTCGTCTATAAGAATATCAAATATTGCGGAAAGTTACAACTAAGTTTTTCCGCGAAAGCAAGACATTTTTCCTTCTCATCAAAGGGGATTCCCAATTCTTCTGCAAGCTGTTTCCATACCAGATAATGATATTTGGCAGTATCTACAATCACACCATCTAAATCAAACAATAAACCTTTTCGGGAAGTCCAGTTATCGCACTGATGGTTGTCTCTCAAAAAGGAAATACCATTTTGGAAGGTCTGTACCATGGGATAGTCTCTGTATAATACAAAAGAAGGGCAACTTTTTAATTGTTGCCCTTCTTTTGTATTACCGTTGCAATTTCGTTCATTCTATCCAGACACGCTTCAAAGAATATTTGATAGCTTTTACAAAAATAATTCTCATAGCAATTGGTAGTGCTATTCCATTCTCTGTTTCGCTGGCAGCCGCCCCGGCAAACTTTATAATAATTACATTTCCTGCATTCCTGGGTCAGTTTGCGCGAGCGGTTTACAAATCCGATTTCGTTTCTTTTACTATTAATCTCATCAATCCGGTTTTCATTAAAATTACCCAGACAATATTCATCCAACATATAAAAATCACAGGGATATACGCTTCCATCTGCTTCAACCACATTCTGAATTCCGCAGCATCCCCTTTGTTCACAGGACTCCGGTGGATATCCCAGTAATATCCCTATGTAATTTTCAAACTGACGAATATAGGGCTGTTCTCCCCTTTTCCAGTCTTCATACCATAGATTAAACAGCTCTGTAAGAAAGGTTCCGTATATCTCCGGCTTTAATGCATATTCATTCTGTCCACGCATCTCATCCAGAGGATCCAGGCAGGCAATATACTGTTGATAATTCCAGCCTCTTTTTGTATAAAAGGAGTAGATTGGCTTTATGTTAGCAGCAACTGCCTGATTTACAACGGTAAGAATATTATACTCTACTCCATATTGATCCATCAGTTCTGCTGCGCGAAGAATCCTATCATAGGTAGGGTCTCCATTTTTGTTATGCCGGTATTTATCATGGGTCTCCTTTATTCCGTCCACCGATAAGCCGACCAGAAAGTGATTCTCTTTAAAAAATTTACACCACGCATCATCAATCAGATATCCGTTTGTCTGCAGTGCATTATTGACACGAATTCCATGCTTATTATAACGTTTCTGAAATTCCACTGCCTTTTGAAAAAATTCTATTCCCCTAAGCGTTGGTTCTCCGCCTTGATAAGCATAACTTACCATGCCTTCTGCGCGAAGTATGGTTTTTCGTATGATGTTTTTCAAGGTCTGTTCTGACATAAATCCATAAGATTCCTGCTCTCTTTTCCTTGTCTCATCACAATAGAAGCAATAGTCACATTGCATATTACACATTCCTGACGAAGGTTTCATCAGAATACTAATAGGCGCCATCACTTCCCCCTCCCTATAACATCGATCTAAATAAATTTATAGATATTATATACATTAATAACAATCATCACAACCATTAAGCCAATAAACATTAAGCCAATAAACAGCTTATCTACAGTTTTCACCTCTATTTTCTTATTAATAGCTCGTCCGCAAATGCCGCCTGCAATACCGCCTATCACCATTAAGATCAAAATACCTGCTTTAAACTGCGGTACACTTTGCGTAACAATGGAGGAAATCATAGCACTTCTCCTCACAGTATTATTCATTCTTCTCCCCTTGTTAGCAAATACCTTTAAATTAAACTATTATTATAAAATACATAATTTTATTTGAATGTATTTATGGAAGGATTTTAAAATCCCGCTGCTTGTACGTGAACCAGGCAGTGGGATTAGAGATACGCTTGAGTTTTGTATAAGAGGACAGGGTGTTTTGTTTTTGCCTTCTGTACAAGCTGCTCCTTTTATATCCTCCGGTAAATTATTTGAACTTTCTATTAAAGACATTGAATTTAAGAGAGATTATTTTTTTCCTATCATCATAAAAAATATATCACCAAGAGTATGCAGTGCTTCTCGGACTATATGCTCCATGACTTTATACCCTCTTAAATTAACAAATAACTTGTGCAACCTATGTAAAAAGGGAGTTCAATCGTAAAACACATTCCTTTTTCATCTCCTCTGTTATTTTTACAATTTGGCCGATTTGCTCTCGCGTCAGACCATCATAGTGTATCCCTGCAATCACAGCTACAGGCTCCTGTATATCCTGCCATATTCTTTCTGACCAGCTTTCGCAAAGCTGCTGCTCCTTATGTCCGGGGAATTGTATCTGTTGCGCCTTTCCCTCCTCATCGATAACGGAAACAGCACCGATATGGCTTTTCTCTCCACCATACAGAAGTACTTGTACTCCCCATTGCAAAACCGTCACATCTGCCTCAATCTTTTTTCCGAATAGGGTTCTGTTTACAACAAATCGTTCTGTTCGCCGCTCCACCGTTTAAATCCCTCCATTTCCAGGTCGAACTGATCCAGAATTTTCCCGACAATATGTCTCGTACAATCTTCAACCGTTTCGGGATGTTGGTAATAGCTCAGCATAGGTGGCAGAATGACTGCCCCCATATGACTCAGTTTCAACATATTTTCCAAATGAATGGAGTTGAACGGGCACTCCCTGGTCACCAAAATAAGCTTACGATGTTCTTTCAGCATAACATCCGCTGCCCGCAATAGCAGATTTTCGCTAAAGCCGCAGGCAATTCCAGCCAGTGTTTTCATACTGCAGGGCACAATGACCATTCCCATCATCTTATAACTTCCGCTTGCCGGTGCCGCTCCGATTTTGTCATTCCCATACCTCACATCCACCAGTTCTTTTAAATCCTCCTGTGTCATACCCAGTTCCTGCTGCAGGGTCTGTTCCCCCGCACCGGACATGACCAGATGAAGCTCCACATGATTTCTATAGGATTGAAGCTGTTTTAACAATTCATAAGTAAGTGGTGCACCTGATGCACCGCTTACCCCAATCAACAATTTACTTTTCACGATATCGTTCCTTCTTTATTTGTAAATGGAATCAATCCACTCTAAGATCTCCCCCGGATAATCTGCCTGGCTGTGTGGCTGATCCCAAACCAGTGCGTAATCCACGTTCCCGCATTTCGCATCCTGCAGTTTCAATGCAAGCATCATGGAAACGCTCAAGGAGGTGTCTGCATCAGACCCACCTACACGAATCCGATAATATTTTGCCTGATTGCTCTTTTCTGCTGTTCCAATAAAGGATAGCGGATTTAACAGGCGGACCCGCTCTGCCAAGGCACTATCTGTTTCCATGGATCGATATACCGGATAATACCGTGCATACTCTTCCGGATAATCATCTTTCAAGGTCTGAATAGCGTCTGCAATTTGCGGGGCAAAATGTACATAGTCATTTTCCGGGGTTCCAAAAAGCTGGTTTTCTCCACTATCCATTTCCAGCTTATCAAAGGAGGTACACGGCTTCATTCTACGGCGATGATTCAGTACATATGTATCCAGATCGGAAATCTGTGCTCTTTTACCGTCCCACGTAAGCCAGGGTTTCGTATTCAAATACGCCTCCACCGTGTGTTGCTGTGACAATTTTCCTTCCAACAGCCGTGTAAAATAATCTGTAGCAGATTGGTTCAGGCAATTCATCAGATAAGCATAGCCGCTTCCGCTTCTTCCATCTTCTCCAAGCCGTAATATTTCGCCCGTATCCGGATCGTGCAGTTCCAGTGAATTAAAATATGCCACATAATATTGGGCTAACACTTTAGAAAGTGCTTCTTTAAAGGGCGTCATCGTCTCTGCCGCACCTGCATGTGAATCTTCACACTCTTTGTCTGCTCCAAACATCCATTCATAAGCGATATCCGCATGTTCCAGATCTACAATCGGGCAATAAATCTGCGCAGCAAAAACATCATCCCGTTCATCCATATAAGCACCATTGGCTTCCA
>USSP01000074.1 GCA_900557385.1 uncultured Lachnospiraceae bacterium | reverse complement strand
AGATCACAGCCCGTTCTTCCTCCGAGGCGGAATCCATGTCGCCCAGAATCAGATCCGGTAAAATCCCCAGCATCTGACAATAACGGAATCCTCCATCCACAGCAATCACATAGTCCCCATCCTCTACAGGTATCTCAATGGGGACGAACTCGCCTGCGCACACCAGTATACATTTTCCCATCGTGCAAAATTTCCTTTCCTGTGTTACACTTTATGTATGAAAGAATACACCTGCGGGGATGTGAAAATCCCCTACGAAATTATCAAAAGTAATCGAAAATCCGTATCCTTTTCCTTCACGGATCAGGCAACGCTGCTTATCAAAGCACCCCGTTTCATGTCAGACCGGGAGATTATCGCCCTTCTGTGGGACAGACATCCGTGGTTGTTGGAAAATTACCGCAAATTCAGTGCAATTTACCAGCAGAACAGTCGTTACACGGACACGCAGAAGGCTTTTCTGGAGAAAAAATACCGTCAGATAGCAAAGCGCTACATTCCGGAGCGCGTGGCGTATTTTCAGCAGTTTACAGGCGGCTCCTATAACACCATCGCCATCCGGGAGCAAAAGACCCGTTGGGGAAGCTGTTCCTCCAATGGCACCCTCTCCTTCCACTGGCGGCTGATGATGGCTCCACCTCATGTACTGGATTATGTGGTGGTGCATGAGCTCTGTCATCTCACCCATATGAATCATTCCAAAGCCTTCTGGGGGCTGGTAGAAAAGGTCATGCCGGATTACCGGCTCTACCAGAACTGGTTAAAAGAGCATGGCAGTGAACTGGCCAATGCCTATGCACCTATTCCCTGGAATGGTTCTTTACCTTTATAAGTCGTGCTTCTTGGAATACTCGGTAAAGGACATTTTGCCCTTCACCGGTGTTCCCTTTCTAAGTTTACCGGAAGTATGCGGCTTCTTCGGCATTCCGTTTCGATCCACATCCTTCACCCGGCGTAAATCCCGTTCCTCGTTTCTGCGTCTTGACGGCTTTTCTCCCCGTTCTCCCATTTTCTTGGTTCTCTTCCATCCCCGTCCTTCGGTATCTCTGCGTCCGTTTCTCTCATTGTCCCGGGCTCCTCTGCGTCCACGGCTGTTATCCTCACGCCGATCGGTTCTGCGGCGTCTTCCATCCTCTTCTCTGCTTCCCCGTCTACGAGGTCTCTCCGCAACAATTTCTTCCAGTTCATCTCCCATCTGTTGCTTCAAAAAGGCAGCTGCCACATCCAGTACTGTGTAGCCACTCTCCTCCAGATGATGAGACAAAAGACCTTTCATCTGTGTCAGATCTTCCGAAGCGATCAGACGATCTACTTCCCGGAGTATCTTTTCAGCCTTACGCCTTGTCACATCCTGTGCAGAGGGAACCGTTCTCTCCTGAATCTGTGTCTTGCAGATGCGTTCGATATCCCGGATCTTATAAACCTCACGCCCTACTACCAGTGTAAAGCTTCTTCCGGTTTTCCCTGCTCTTCCGGTTCTTCCGATCCGGTGTACATAGTACTCAATGTCATCAGGCACATCATAGTTAAAGACTGCCTCTACATTGTCCACATCAATTCCTCTGGCAGCTACATCAGTAGCAATCAGAATTGCCGTATGTCCGCTGCGGAACAAATTCATCACCGTATCTCTCTGCCCCTGGGTCAGATCGCCGTGAAGACCATCCGCTGAGTACCCGCGAGCCTTCAGGTTCTGAGCCAGTTCATCCACCATTCTCTTGGTATTACAAAAAATCAGGGAACGTTTCGGCTGATAATAGTCCATCAAACGACACAGCACCTCTTCCTTCTGGTCACGTTTGATGTAATAGTAACACTGTTTTACCAGGTTAATGGTCACTTCATCCTTGGTCAGCTTAATGTACTCTGCATCCGGTTTCTGATAAGTGGAAGTAATATCCAGAATAGGTTTCGGCATGGTAGCTGAGAAAAGCGCAGTCTGCCGTGTCTCAGGTACCTGCTGCAAAATAGTCTCGATATCTTCACGGAAACCCATATTCAGCATCTCATCCGCTTCATCCAACACTAACATTTTCAGGTTGTCTGTCCGCAGCGTTTTTCTACGCAGATGATCCATCACACGCCCCGGTGTTCCCACGACGATCTGCACGCCACCCTTCAGCGCCTTAATCTGGTGAAAAATCTCCTGTCCACCGTATACCGGCAAAATCCGCACTCCATGCAGATACTTGGCAAATCGTCGCAGTTCTTCCGCTGCCTGCATGGCAAGTTCTCTTGTAGGGCATAAAACCAGGGCTTGCAAGGAACGATCCTCCGGATCTGCCATCTGGATCATGGGGATACCAAAGGCCGCTGTTTTTCCGGTTCCGGTCTGTGCCTGCCCGATAATATCCTTTCCCTCCAACAATTTCGGAATAGCCTGTTCCTGAATTGGTGTCATATTTTCAAACCCGATTTCCGCCAAAGCCCTTAAAATTCGTTCATCAATTTTTGCATCAGTATAACGCATTGCTGTCTTTTCTTCCATTTTAATCCTCATTTCTGCGCACGCCTTTTGCGCATAACGAGTTTGTGTCAAGTGCGCGCAGACACAAATCTCGCGTGTGAAAAATTTATTTTTCACACTAATCTCCATTCTTGTTATTACATAAAAAAGGAGGACTACTCCTTTCCAGGCGTTGTCCTCCTGATCCTCATTTTCTAACAGCCTTCTTTTTTGATCAGATATTTTACTTTCGTATCTAATCCGGCAGCCTCCATTGCCTGAAAGGCTGGCTCAATCTGCTGACTGTTAATATGGAAAATACATTTTTCCTTACGGTCGTTGCTGAAAAAGCCCGGCTTCTTCCAACGGATATAGTAAGAAACTCTCGCTTTTAGCAAGGCTTTCTCCACATGTTCCTTTGCATCCATATTCTTTACTTCACAGAATTCAATTTCATTATTGACTTTAACTTTTGTATATACCGGCTGCTCCATGATGTACCCTCTGTAATTTTTATCGTTGCTTCTCTTTTTTCCTCTTGTAGTTTAGCGCGAATCTTCTGATGTTTCAACTGTTTTTTCCCTGTTTTGTTACCTAATTTCTGGCAAAGGGTCTCTCAATCCTATAAAAAGCCCAGCAATCTTCCCACAAAACGAATGACATATATTCCCTGCAGACGCTTGCATTCTCTGCGGTTCACATTATGCAGAAGAACAATCAAAAGCGCATGAATCAGAATTCCCACACCCATTCCGATAAGTAAAATTGCCAAATCTCCAACTGCTTTTCCCAATGCCTTGTCTGCAGCAAGGATGAGAATTCCTGACATTGCCGCAGCCGCCAGGGGATACAGAAAGCTCCGGATATATTCCTCTTCCAACCCGAATCTGCGATGAAGTAAAAATCCACTTGCCAATAGCAAAATTCCAAAACATAGCAGCATCGATACCGGAAATGCCAGAAAGCCCAGATAATCTCCCTTTTCCAAGATTCCAAATCCGGCTATTCCCACAATAAATCCTGCAAGGCAGATCAGGTTACATTCCAACAGCATTCCCGCCTCTCTGCAGACCTGAATCTGGTAGATTGCAAGTACACCCAAATATACGACAATCCCTGCCACTTTCCAAATTCCCAATAATTCCCGGTTCTGCTCTGCAAAAAGTACTCTGGAAAAGGGTTCTGCCAGAACGCATAACAGAACTGACAGCGGTAACGCCGTCAATGCCAGGCTGTGACGATTGTCAAGAATGGACTGATTCAGCCTCACATAATCTTCTCTTTTTACCATGGCAGGCGTTTCGGAAACAGAACGAACCACCGTCATTCCAAACAGCAGAAGGAAAAGCAGGAAAGGGAAAAAATATTCAACCAGTAAGGCGCCGGATACGTGTGGTACTTCTTCTGCATTCTTTTGTCCCAACAGCCAGATCAGATATTGCACCGGAAAAAAACATCCCACCAATGCCTGTGACGGAAGATAGGTCAACACACTTCTGGAAAAGATTTTGCCGGACACGGAAAGAGATTCCCGCATCCGGGAAGTGTCTCTCCTGGCTAAATCCGCAAGCTGCCTGCGTACAGACAGATAGATGCCTCCCTGAATCAAAAATGTAAGCAATGCGGACAAGGTAAATGCCAATGCAAGACTCATCGCTCCATAGACATCTGCGTAGTCATCGCTTCGTAACAACGCCGCCACCTTATTTCCGTAAGGAAGTAAAACGGCACAGAAAATTTCTGATAAAATAATAAAAAGCAGCAGCTGAATCAAACGCCCCCAATGAAAATTTACGCTGGTTCCTGCATAATATCCTTCCAGGCAATTATTTAACAAAATAAAAAGCAGACTGGGGGCAATCAATAAAAACGGATAAAAAAACATAGGCTGCCCCACTATGTAGACACAAATAATCTCCGCCATTGCCGTAAGAATACCCGCAGTAAGCAATCCTGTCAACAAAGTAAACGTAAATCCATTGCGCATGACCGTTTCCGCATTTTTATATTGTTCCTTGCGCATCCGACTTCCAAGCAGTTTCTGCAGGGTCACAAAAAATGCAGGTGTTAAAAGTTCCCCCAGAAAAAGCACAAAAATCAGCCCCAGTGACAGATAGCCGAAACTTTCCATTCCAAACTGTTTCAATAAAAAAAACGCTGCCACCAGCCATAGCACTGCTGAGCCTTTCCTGATTGCAGAAATTCTGGCATTTCCCTTTAATCCTCTTTTGTTCATGGTTAACTCCATTAATCTCTCGTAATATGTAAAGCCTCCAGAGCTTCTTTTTGCTTTTGTTCCATCACTGCGGCTTCCTCTGGTGTCTCATGATCATAGCCGCACAAATGCAGCATACTATGTGCTACCAGAAAGGCAAATTCACGTCTTTCGCTATGTCCGTATTCTTTCGCCTGCTCCCGTATCCGATCCAGGGAAAGGATGATATCTCCCAGAATCAATTCACCGCTGTCCGGATCAAAACAGTCCGCCGCATCGTCTTCCACTTCGGAAAAATCGGATGGATTTTCATAAGACACATTGGGAAAGGACAATACATCCGTAGGTCTGTCAATATTCCGGTATTCCCGGTTAAATTCATGAATACCTTCGTTATCTGTCAGCAGAACATTTACCTGCACCTCATAGGGACAGCCCTCCGTCTCCAGCACCTGTCCTGCCACTTGCCTAATGGTATCTTCACAGTCGAAGTCAAAAGGTCTCTCCTGCTCTGTCTCATTCTCAAAGTAAAAAGTCATAGTAAAGATTTTCCTCCAAAAAGATTTGTTTTAATTCCAGGAACTCCTGAAAACTAATATTACACTGATTCAGGAAACCCTCTTCTACTTTTTTGTCAAAGAGTATGGAAATCAGTTTTTGGTAATCCGGTTTTCCTTCTGTCATTTTTCGCTGTGCCGCCAAGATCACGCGGATTACACTATCGGACAGTAATACAACAGCCGCTTCTTTATGAAGCACTGCCTCCTGATGTGTCAGGCATTCTTCCAACAGATCAATTGCCTCCTGGGGAAAATGATTTTCCCACGCAATTGCCTGTACATTTTCCCAGTTATTCTCTCCTCGCAGCATCCCAATCCGATAATAGTAGGCTGCTGTTTTGACCTTGTCTACATTGCATCCGATCTTGTCCGCAATCCGCTCTGCGAAATGAACCGTATGAATGGCCTCCATATAAATGTCCTTGGATTTCTGTTTCAATGCAATCAGTAAAGGATGCTGCTGATCATTGATTTCCAGATATCTCCCCCGAAATGGATTTACCACTTGTGAATTGAAAGTTTTTAATGTTAAAAGCAATAAAAAGAAACATACCAGGATGTTGATGACCGGTACAATGAAAAGTTCCCCTGACAATGAGCGATTTTCAAACAATACAATATCTGCCATTAGAAGTACACTAAAAAACAACATCGTAACACAGATTGGCAATTCCACCCTGAAATCCGAATCGATTTCGTTGAACAGAATCACCCCAACCAGTCCTGACAGAAAATAAAGAAAAAACACATGAAATCCGATTCCCGGCGTTAACAATACGGACACCATCAGAAGCATCGTACCACTGACAAACCCGGAAAACAGATTGCCATACATAGCCAGGAGAATGAAAAGGATCAAATAAGGCCATCCCGCCACCGGAAGAAAAGGGAACAATAAAGCTGCCGCCAGACCTCCCAGCAGAATCAGATAGAACCGTTTCCAGTGTAATTCGTTATCATAACTGTAGCGGTGATTTACCATCATATAAAACTGCAGATACACTACAACCGCACCGGCAATTCCCGCCATAATGGTGTCACTCACAAGTTCCTCTTTGGAAAAGCTTCTCAGATACAGCATTCCAAAGGTCAATGCCGGAAATAACAGCAGCATTCCAATCTGTGCTGCCACAAAGAATTTATGACTTTTTGCCTGCTCTTGCATTTCTCTGATTCCTGGTCTTTCTCATAGTCTCTTTGGATTCATAATCCTCATAAGCTTTAACGATTCTCTGCACCAATGGATGACGAACCACATCCTTACTGGTAAGTGTACAGAAAGAAATTCCTTCCACACCCTTTAACACTTTCTGGGCAATATCCAGTCCCGACTGCATGTCCGCAGACAGATCCTTCTGCGTTGCATCACCGGTAATCACAACCTTGGAGCCAAAACCGATACGGGTCAAAAACATTTTCATCTGTGCCGGTGTGGTATTCTGTGCCTCATCCAGAATAATATAAGCATCGTCCAGGGTTCTGCCTCGCATATACGCAAGGGGAGCTACCTCAATCAGTCCCTTTTCCATATTTTTCATAAAACTCTCCGCTCCCATAATCTGATACAGGGCATCATATAAGGGTCGCAGATAAGGATCTACTTTACTTTGCAGATCTCCCGGCAAAAATCCCAGCTTCTCGCCTGCTTCAATTGCCGGACGGGTCAGAATAATACGGCTCACCTCATTATTTTTAAAGGCAGTAATCGCCATTGCCATCGCCAGATAGGATGCAAGATAGTTTTTTCCTGTCCCCGCCGGTCCTAAGCCGAATACGATTGTATTATTGCGAATGGCATCTACATACTTTTTCTGTCCCATGGTTTTGGGCTTCACCGGTTTACCATTCACGGTATGACAGATACAATCTTTATCAATTTCTACTAAAACTTCTGCTTCATCTTCCATTCCCATTGCAATTGCGTAATTCACGTTCTGTTCCTGAATTACATTTCCTCTCTTCGATAATTCAATCAGCTGCTGCATAACCTGCCAGGCTCTGCTCAATTCCGGTTCCTCTCCCAGAATTTTCAGCTGTCCATCCCGATTGATGATCTCTACATGAAAATCGCGTTCTATTTTTCGGATATGTCCATCATACAGACCGAAAAGGTTCTGCAGATGCTCCATGGAAACCTCAACAGTTTTTTCCATTGATTCCTTATTCTCCATTGTCTTCCAAACTTACCGTTCCTATGTTTTCCACACTTGCGTCCGGCATGATTGCCTGTAAAGTAGTTGCTTTTTTCTGTACCGCAAGCTCCGCCTCTAAAATTCCCATAGTCCCAGTCTTTTTTATTTTAACATCTTTTGCAATAATTTGTACCCCTTTTTCCTGTAATGTTTCCATAAATTTATCAAAAGAGCCGGAAAGTTTTTCCTTGATTTGTGCATCATCATAACGGCTCTCCGTAGGAACATATTCAAAATGCTGGGAATGGCCGTAATATATGGGGAATGACACTCCCTTCATCAAAGTAAGCTGCTTTTTTTCCGTAATCACATCCTCACACAAATAAGACTTTCCAGGTAATCCTAACAGAAGTTCCCAGGTTCCGATCTGCAAAAATCTTTTTCTGGCATTTCGTCCCGAAAACACTTTTTCCGTATATTCATAAGGGATACTGGTTCGAAAGGAAACCACTCCCTGTAAAAGAACATCCGCATCCGCTTTGTAATAATGTACCCCCTTTACCGTCTCATCATCCCCCAGGATCATTACCCGTCCGTTCACAAGAATCTGTCCCTTTTCCACCATATCACCGGCTTTTACTTGCGGGGTGCCGGTTCTGGTAATAATTGATACGACTTGGGCATCCATATCTGCCACCAGATCTGCACCACCCGGGAACTCCGTTTCTTCTTTCTCCGGCTGTTGTTCCTGGCCATAATACTGATTTTCTTTCATATACACAGTCAGGCGT
>USSP01000073.1 GCA_900557385.1 uncultured Lachnospiraceae bacterium | reverse complement strand
TATTCAGACAGCAAGGGTGGCAGGACTGCTTCATGATATTGGTAAGATCGGCATTCAGGATGATATCTTAAAGAAGAAGGGAAAGCTTACGAAGGAAGAGTATGAGGTGATTAAAACCCATGTGGAAAAATCGGTTGAGATGATTCGTTTTCTGCCTCATATGAACTATGTGATTCCGGCAGTTCTATCCCATCATGAACGCTATGACGGAAAGGGCTATCCAAATGGAATCAAGGGAAAGGAGATTCCGATTCTCGGAAGAATTCTTGCGGTGTGTGACAGCTTCGATGCCATGGTATCGCGCAGAGCCTATAAGGAAAAGCTAAGTGTGGAGTATGCCATCGGAGAACTGGAGAATGGAAAGGGAACACAGTTCGATCCGGAGGCTGCACAGGCATTTATTGAAATGGTGGAAGAAGATCCGGGTTTTGTTGCACATCAATCATCAGGCATATAGAGAAGTACTAAGTGGAATTCGTGATTTTTTTGTGAACAGTCTCTTGAAAAATATAGTACAACCTATCTATAATAGGAAAGTGACTTGTTCATTTATCACAGAAAACAAAAGAGAGGAAATTACGGCAATGAAATTACTTGAGGAGCGCATCCGGAAGGATGGAACGGTCAAGGCTGGAAATGTGCTGAAGGTGGATTCTTTCCTGAATCATCAGATGGACATTGATCTGTTTAACGAAATGGGAAAAGAGTGGGCACGTTTATTTGCGGATCGTCCCATTAACAAAATCCTGACAGTGGAGGCATCCGGAATCGGAATTGCCTGCGTGGCGGCCCAGCATTTTCATGTGCCGGTTGTTTTTGCAAAGAAGACACAGTCTCTGAATATTGACGGAGAAGTCTACTCTACCAAAATTGAATCCTTTACCCATAAGAGAGTGTACGATGTCATTGTGTCCAAGAAATTTTTAAATCCGGATGACCATATCCTGATCATTGATGATTTTCTTGCCAACGGATGTGCTCTGGAGGGACTGATTGATATCGTGAATAAAGCAGGTGCAACGGTAGAAGGAATCGGTATCGCGGTTGAGAAGGGATTCCAGAAAGGCGGTGATCTGATCCGCTCCAAGGGAATCCGCGTAGAGTCATTGGCAATCGTAGAAAGCATGGACGATCAGACCGGCGAAATCACATTTCGCTAAGATCGGACAAAAATTAGTTGAAATAGGACAAAAAGGGCTCTTGACAAGCTTTGTCCCAGATGCTTATACTGACTAATGTTGGTGAAAAATGCCAATTTAGCTACGCGTAGCCCGCGTAAGAATGGAGGAGACGAAGTATTATGAAAAAGAAAGTCGTAAGTTTACTTGCAGTTATGGCTTTGTCTGTCAGCACACTGGCCGGATGCGGATCTGCTGCTGCCAACACTGACGCAGAGACCACAACAGACAACACTGCAGACACGGAGGCAACTGTTGAAACAGGTGCTGAGACCACTGCAGACACTGATGCAGAGGCAGTAGATGCATCTGATCTCAAAGTTGGTTTTATTTTCCTGCACGATGAGAACTCTACCTATGACCTGAACTTCTTAAACGCAGCAAAAGAAGCATGCGAAGAGATGGGCGTAGAGTATATGTTCAAAACCAACATTCCTGAAGGTCAGGAGTGCTATGAGGCAGCTTGTGAGCTTGCAGATGCAGGCTGCGATTTTATTTTTGCAGATAGTTTTGGTCACGAGGATTATATCATCGAGGCCGCTCAGGAATACCCTGATGTACAGTTCAGCCATGCAACCGGAACCAAGGCTCATACCGAGAACCTTTCCAATTTCCACAATGCATTCGCATCCATCTATGATGGACGTTATCTTGCAGGTATCGCTGCAGGTATGAAACTCAATGAGATGATCAATAACGGTGACATCACCGAGGATCAGGCAAAGATCGGTTACGTTGGCGCATATACCTACGCTGAGGTTATTTCCGGTTACACCTCTTTCTTCCTGGGTGCTCGTTCTGTATGTCCTTCCGCTACCATGGAAGTAACCTTCACCGGTTCTTGGTATGATGAGACTGCTGAGAAAGAGGGAGCAAACAAGCTGATCCAGGATGGTTGTGTACTGATCAGCCAGCATGCAGACTCCATGGGAGCTCCTACCGCATGTGAGACCGCTGGTGTACCTGATGTTTCCTACAACGGAAGCACCGCAGCAGCATGCCCGAATACCTTTATTGTATCTTCCAGAATTAACTGGGCACCTTACTTCAAATATGCCATCGGCTGTGTAGCAAACGGTACTCCCATTGATACCGACTGGTGCGGAAACCTTGAGAACGGCGCTGTTGAACTGACAGAGCTTGGTTCTGCTGCAGCTGAAGGAACCCAGGAAGCAATTGATGCAGCAAAAGCTGATCTGATTGCCGGTAATGTTCATGTATTTGATACCACTACTTTCACTGTAGACGGTGCACCTCTTGACAGCTACGAGGCAGATATTGATACCGATCCTGATTATACCCCTGACCATGAGGTTGTTCTGGATGGTTATTTCCATGAGTCTGATATCCAGTTCCGCTCTGCACCTTACTTCAATGTACAGATCGATGGCATCAACCTGTTGGATACAGCATTTTAATGACGATGTGAAAGCCTTGCAATTTGGTATAGAATAATTGCAGAGGGCGGCACAGCGATTTTCGCCGCGCCGCCCTTTTTCTATTTTGTCGAAAAATTGGACAGCATAGAAAAAGGGCGGAAATACCGATCAATACAACAGAAAACACTTCGGAATGGAGGAAAAAATGGAAACGAAAACGGCAGCAGTTTCTATGAGAAATGTGACGAAGACCTTTGGAACCGTGATTGCCAATGATAAAGTCAATCTGGATATCTATAAGGGAGAAATCTTATCTTTACTGGGAGAGAACGGAAGCGGAAAGACCACACTGATGAACATGCTTTCCGGTATCTATTTCCCTGACGAGGGACAGATTTTCATTAATGGAAAAGAAGAGGTAATCAAGTCTCCCAGGGATGCATTTAACTTAGGGATAGGTATGGTGCACCAGCACTTTAAGCTGATTGATGTGCTTACGGCAACAGAGAATATCATTCTGGGTCTGGAGGGAAAGCTGAATATCAAAGAGGCTTCCGGAAAAATCCAGGATATCTGCGATAAATACGGCTTTGAAGTAGATCCGAAGCAGAAGATTTATGACATGTCTGTTTCCCAGAAGCAGACGGTGGAAATCGTAAAGGTACTTTACCGTGGGGCTGACATTCTTATCCTGGACGAGCCTACGGCGGTACTGACACCTCAGGAGACAGAGAAGCTTTTCCGTGTGCTTCGCAAGATGCGGGATGACGGGAAGGCCATTGTCATTATCACCCATAAAATGCATGAGGTGGAGTCTTTGTCAGACCGTGTAGCTGTACTCAGAAACGGTCAATATATCGGCAGTATGGCAACCAAAGACACCAATGTGACGGAGATGACCAATATGATGGTTGGTCATGCCGTAACCTTAAATATTGAACGTCCGGAACCGGTGAACCCCAAGCCCCGTATCGAGGTACAGGGATTGACGGTGCGAAATGAGGAAGGAATACTGAAACTGGAGGATGTTTCCTTTACTGCGAATAGTGGAGAAATTCTGGGTATTGCAGGTATTTCCGGATGTGGTCAGAAGGAGCTGCTAGAGGCCATTGCAGGATTACAGGTAACCGAAACCGGAACCATCCATTATGTGGAGGATGACGGCAGTAAGGAAATGCTGATCGGAAAAGACCCCCGGAAGATTGCGGAGATGGGTGTCTCTCTCTCCTTCGTGCCGGAGGACCGTCTGGGCATGGGACTGGTAGGAAACATGGATCTGACTGACAATATGATGCTCCGTTCCTTCCGCCATGGACGCAGTCCCTTTACCAATCGTAAGCCCTCCAAACAGCTTGCTACCGATGTGGTGGAAAATCTGGAGGTGGTGACACCGGGAATTACCACACCCATTCGTCGCCTCTCCGGTGGTAATGTACAGAAGGTGTTGGTGGGACGTGAAATTGCATCGGCACCCACCGTACTCCTTACGGCTTACGCAGTACGGGGATTGGATATTAATTCATCCTATACCATCTATGACCTGCTCAATAAGCAGAAGAAAAAGGGCGTGGCAGTCATCTTTGTAGGCGAAGATCTGGATGTTCTGTTGGAACTTTCCGATCGGATCCTGGTGCTGTGCGGTGGTCAGGTCAGCGGCATTGTGGATGCGAGAAAGACGGATAAAAACGAGGTCGGAATGATGATGACCAGAATGAGAGGCAGTGAGAACCATGAATGAGAAAAAGAAAGAACCGTTTTTCCATATCGTGAAACGGGATACCCTTCCCTGGTATAAATCCACGGGAATTCGGGCAATCGCCATTATACTGGCATTGCTTTTATGCGGAATCGTGACGACACTCACCACCGGTATCAACCCGATTCAGGTGTATGAATCCATCCTTCTGGGTGCTTTTGGATCTGTGCGAAAGACCTGGGTTACCTTCCAGAATATTGCTATTTTACTGTTGATCGCCCTTGCTTTGACACCGGCTTTCAAGATGAAATTCTGGAATATCGGCGGGGGGGGGGAGGGGGTGGTCGGGGGCGGGGAAGGACAGGTGCTGATCGGTGGTCTTGCAGCGGCAGCCTGCATGATTTGTCTGGGAAATAAGCTTCCCAATGCAGTGGTAATTCTGTGTATGATCGTTGCCAGTATTGCAGCCGGTGCAGTCTGGGGATTGATTCCTGCCTTTTTCAAGGCAAAGTGGAACACCAATGAGACATTGTCCACGTTGATGATGAACTACATAGCAACCCAGCTGGTAGCCTTTTACACGATTGTCTGGGAGGTACCTAAGGGTTCCGGTAAAATCGGAATCATTAATCAGGATTCCCATATAGGATGGCTTCCCCAGGTATTTGGTTCCAAATATCTGCTGAGCATTCTGGTGGCAGTTGTTATCACCATCTTTATGTATATTTATCTGAATTATAGCAAGCACGGTTACGAGATCAGCGTAGTAGGCGAAAGTGAAAATACCGCCAAATACGTTGGAATCAAGGTAGAGCGGGTCATCATCCGTACCATGGTGCTGTCCGGTGCTGTCTGTGGTCTGGTAGGACTTCTTCTGGTAGGCGGTATCAACCATACCGTTACCACCACTATTGCAGGCGGACAGGGCTTTACCGCAGTGCTGGTATCCTGGATGTCCAAATTTAATCCTTTGACCATGGTATTCTCCAGCTTCCTCATTATTTTTATGGATCGTGGAGCCAGTGAGATTTCCACCAGCTTTGGTTTAAATCATTCTTATTCCGATATTCTCACGGGAATTATCCTGTTTTTCATTATCGGTTGTGAATTCTTCATTCGATATCGTTTGCAATTCCGTAAAAAGACAGAAAAGGAGGAACAGTAATCATGTGGAATTTTTTACTTGCATTTATCCCAAGAGCAATCGTACAGGGAATTCCTCTTTTATACGGAAGTACCGGTGAAATTATAACGGAAAAATCCGGTAACCTAAACCTGGGTATTCCCGGGGTCATGTATGTAGGTGCCATCAGTGGCGTCATCGGATCCTTCTTTTATGAGCGGGCAGCAGGAAACGCTGCGGCAATGAATCCGTTTCTGGCAATTTTGATTCCCATGCTTTGCTGCCTGGTGGGCTCTTTGCTGATGGGACTGTTGTATTGTTTCCTTACCGTAACCCTTCGTGCCAATCAGAATGTGACCGGTCTGGCCATGACCACCTTTGGCGTGGGCTTTGGTAACTTCTTCGGCGGCTCTCTGATCAAGCTGGTTGCCAGCGATGTTCCATCCATTGCATTGAGTGCAACGAGCAGCTATTTCAGCAAGTCACTTCCTTTTGCTGCAAAGCTTGGATGGTTTGGTAAGCTGTTCCTTTCCTATGGATTCCTGGCTTATCTGGCAGTTGTGATTGCTCTGGCAGCTTCTTATGTACTGAATCACACACGCGTCGGCTTACATTTGCGTGCAGTGGGTGAGGGTCCTAATACTGCTGATGCAGCGGGCATTAATGTAACGAAGTACAAGTATGCAGCGACCTGTGTAGGCTGTATGATTGCAGGTCTTGGAGGTCTTTACTACGTTATGGATTATGCCTGTGGTGTATGGTCTAATGATGCATTCGGTGACAGGGGATGGCTTGCAATAGCACTTGTTATTTTTACAATTTGGCGTCCGAATTTAAGCGTGTTGGCATCTTTCCTGTTCGGTGGACTCTATATTCTGTATCTGTATATTCCTACAGGTATGGACCACATGGAGTATCAGGAGCTGTATAAGATGATTCCCTATGTAGTTACGCTGGTCGTTCTGGTTGTGACAAGTATGCGAAGCAAGCGGGAGAACCAGCCGCCTGCAAGCCTGGGACTGGCATATTTCAGAGAAGAGAGATAACGTATATGATATGGAGCAGATCTGCAGTGGGTCTGCTCTGTTTTATTGTGTCCGGTTTGTTGTGTCTGTGGGAAAAGTCCGTTATAATAGTGGATAAGGTTATGAAATTTATCTAAGAGGGGGTTATATCTTGACAACGAGACAGGAAGCGCTGGATTATGGACTGTCTATGCCCTATACTTATCAGGAAGCGCCGTTTCATGATCCAAACTGGCAGTTAGTGCGTGTACATGGCAGTAAGAAAGCCTTTCTATGGACATATGAAAAAGACGGGTATATTCATTTGAATGTAAAGGTTGATCCGCAGTGGCGGGATTACTGGAGAGGGGCTTTTGCATCCGTAATTCCTGGATATCATCAGAATAAGGAACATTGGAATACGATCATTCTGGATGGTACGATACCTGATGAGACCATTAAATGTATGATTGCAGAAAGCTATGATCTGGTATCAGACAGCCCGACCAAAAGAATCTATGAAGCAGTAAAAAAGATTCCCCAAGGTAAGGTGGTTACATATGGACAGGTGGCGGCATTGGCAGGCAATCCGGGAATGTGCAGGGCAGTGGGCAATGCACTTCATAAGAATCCGGACCCGGAGCATGTACCCTGTTACCGGGTAGTCAATTCCAAAGGAGAGCTGTCAGGGGAATTTGCCTTTGGCGGTGCAGGACAACAGGCGAAGCTGCTGCAGGCAGACGGAATCGAAGTAAACAATGGCAGAGTCGATCTGCAAAAATATGGAATTGTAGTAGAAGGGGATAAAATTACAGAATGAAACGAGAATCATTTAAATCAAGACTGGGATTCTTACTGGTCAGTGCAGGATGTGCAATCGGGATCGGTAACGTGTGGAGATTCCCTTATGTGGTAGGACAAAACGGTGGGGGACTGTTCGTACTGTTGTATCTGATATTTCTGATTGCCATGGGATTGCCGGTACTTACCATGGAGCTGGCAGTAGGACGTGCAAGCCGTAAGAGTGCAGTACAGGGCTATCAGGCGTTGGAAAAGCCGGGAAGTAAGTGGCATATTCACGGCTGGTTCGCAATTGCAGGCTGCTATATGCTGATGATGTACTATACAACAGTTTCTGGTTGGATGGTTACTTATTTCTATAAGTTCATAACCGGCGAGTTTGTATCCGGGATGATAGCAGAGGAGGCAGGCAATGTATTCGCTAATCTGTTATCTGACCCGGTACAGATGGCTTTCTGGATGATATTAATCGTGGTTGCGGGCTTTCTGGTATGCAGTCAGGGATTGCAGAATGGTCTGGAGAAGATCAGCAAAGGCATGATGAGTGCATTACTTGTGCTGATTATTGTACTTGCTGTGCACAGTTTTGTCTTGCCGGGAGCAGGTGAAGGTGTAAAGTTCTATCTGATTCCCAGTATTGATACAGTACGTGACGTAGGTTTTGGAAATGTCATTGCAGCGGCGATGAATCAGGCCTTCTTTACTTTGAGTCTTGGTGTGGCTGCCATGGAGATATTTGGAAGTTATATGAACAAGGATTTTTCACTGGCAGGAGAAGGTGTGCGTATTTGTGCGCTGGATACCTTTGTAGCGATTATGTCAGGTCTGATTATTTTCCCTGCATGTTTCAGCTATGGAGTAGAGGTCGGTGCGGGTCCAAGCCTTATCTTTATCACATTACCTAATGTATTTGTCAATATGGCAGGCGGAAGAGTATGGGGTTCGTTATTCTTCCTGTTTATGACTTTTGCAAGCTTTTCCAC
>USSP01000072.1 GCA_900557385.1 uncultured Lachnospiraceae bacterium | reverse complement strand
AACTGTTGGATCATATCGACACCTGCATTCTGGATTTACAGCCTTCCAGGCTTTTTATCAATATCGGAACCAATGACCTGAGCAATCCGGACGAATCCATAGAACAGATGATTGCCAACTACGACCGGATCCTTTCCCTGGTGCAGGAAAAGTTCCCGGATGTGGAAATCTACATGATGGCATATTATCCGGGCAATTACGAGGCAGCCATTGAAGAGATAAAGCCCTGTCTGCGGATCCGTACCAACGAGAAGATCAACGAGGCGAATGAAGCGGTGAAAGTGTTGGCGCAGAGGCATCATGCCAGATATATTGACATCAACGCACCGCTTAAGGATGCCCAGGGAAATCTCAAGGCTGAGTACACCGTTGAGGGGATGCACATCACGGAGGAAGGTTACCGTTCCATTTTCCCAGACTTCCTGAAGTATGTGACGGAATCGAAGTGGGCATAAAAACTTTTTGAATCAGGTTGATTTTTGTAGTCATTCTTGTATAGTAGAACTTGATATTGGATGAAACGCTACTACGGGAGAGGAGTTCATTGAAACGTGTTCATCCGGAAAAATGTGTGGAAACAGGGGGACATTATGGAGAAAGCACAGATTCGTATTTCCGTTCGCGGCTTGGTGGAATTCATTCTGCGAAGCGGTGATATTGACAACCGTCATGTCCAGTCCCCGGAAAATGCCATGCTGGAGGGTGGACGGATCCATCGGATGATTCAGAACAGTATGGGACCCTATTACCACGCGGAGGTCAGCCTGCGTTATCAACTGGAAACAGAGCGCTATGAGTTATCCATTGAAGGAAGGGCAGACGGTATTGAAGATCGTTTCTTTGGCACATCCGATGACTGCATATATCCATCCAAGGCAGCTATTTTGGCTGCAACTGACAAGAAAAATACGAAGATGACATTTGTGTCAGAACGACTGGAACACTGGACTGTGGCGAAAACCACCACACAAATGACAACACTGTCATTCATAGAGCAGCCGGTTCTGGTGGATGAAATCAAGGGAACCTACCGGGATTTAAAGAAAATCAAAGAGCCTCGCCTGCTCCATGAGGCGCAGGCAAAATGCTATGCCTATATCTATGCCCTGCAAAATGGTTTGGACAATATCCGCATCCGTGTTACCTATTGCAATCTGGATACGGAGGAAAAGAAGCTGTTTGAAAAAGACTTCTTTTTCGAGGAATTGGAAGTCTGGTTTCTGGAGGTACTTGCCCGGTATCGGAAATGGGCAGATTATACCTGTGAATGGAACGAAAGGAGAACAAAGTCCATTCATCAGCTTGGGTTTCCTTACCCCTATCGGGAGGGGCAGAAGGAACTGGTGACTTATGTATACCAGACCATCTATCATCAGCGGAAGCTGTTTATTGAAGCCCCCACCGGTGTAGGCAAAACCCTGTCCACTGTTTTTCCTTCCGTGAAAGCAGTGGGAGAACATAAAGCGGATAAAATTTTCTATCTTACAGCCAAAACAATCACCAGAACGGTGGCAGAGGAAACCTTTGCCCTGTTAAGAGAGCGTGGTCTGTTATTTAAAACCGTAACCCTGACGGCAAAGGAAAAGATCTGCTTTTGTGAGGAAGTGGAGTGCAACCCGGAAGCCTGTCCTTATGCAAAAGGGCATTTTGACCGGATCAATGACGCCATGTATGACTTCATCACTCATGAGGACAGCTTTGACAGAGAACGGGTAGAACAGTACGCCGGGAAACACCGGGTCTGCCCTTTTGAGATGTGTCTGGATATGAGCCTGTTTGCCGATGCGGTTATTTGTGATTATAATTATGCCTTTGACCCCCATGTGTATCTTCGGCGGTTCTTTGCCGATGTATCGGGACAAAACTATCTTTTTCTCATCGACGAGGCACATAACCTGGTGGACAGGGGAAGGGAGATGTACAGTGCTACGCTGCGGAAGGAAGATTTTCTTGCCATGAAAAAGGTGGTGAAGGACTTTTCCACAGATATCGAGCGTAAACTGGGAAAGTGTAACAAGCTCCTGTTAGAGAAGAAAAAGAATTGCGAAAATTACCGGATTGAAGAGGAGATTGCTCCTTTTGTCAATTCCTTAAACCGTCTGAAAGCTTCCATGGATAAATACCTGGAGGAGCATGAGGAAAGTCCGATTCGCAAGGAATTGCTGGATTTTTATTTTCAGGTGTCCCATTTCCTGGAAATGTACGAGCTAATGGATGAAAATTATGTGGTTTATACGCAAATGGAGAGCGATGGCAGCTTTATCATAAAGGAATTCTGTGTGAACCCTGCCAAAAATCTGGCAGCCTGCATGGCACGGGCACGTTCCACGGTGCTGTTTTCTGCCACCTTTCTTCCAATCCAGTATTACAAGAAACTGCTGGGAGGTACGGAGGAAGACTACGAGGTATATGCTCATTCGATCTTCGATCCCGGCAGACGGGGACTTTTTATCGGCAGCGATGTCACCAGTAAGTATACGCGCCGCTCGGAGATGGAGTATTATAATATTGCCTCCTATATCCATGCCATTATCCGGGAGAGAACCGGAAATTATCTGGTTTTCTGTCCGTCCCATGCTTTTTTGGAACAGATCTATACCGCTTACACAGAGCATTTTCAAGATGAAAATAAGGTGGAATGCATCCTGCAGGAAGATTTCATGCGGGAAGAGGAACGGGAAGCCTTTCTGCAGAAATTCCGGGCAGGAAAAAACGAGTCATTGTCTCCGACAGACGAACGGCAGATGCAACAGGAAAAACACCAGCTTGCATTGGAAGAGATCATTCAATTTCCTGTGGAATACGAGGAGGAGAAAAGCCTGGTAGGGTTCTGCGTGATGGGAGGCATCTTCAGTGAAGGCATTGACCTGAAAAAGGACAGCCTGATCGGAGCCATCATTGTGGGAACAGGACTGCCCCAGGTGTGCAATGAGCGGGAAATCCTGAAAAAACATTTCGATGCCCAGGGAGAAAACGGCTTCGATTATGCATATCGTTATCCCGGTATGAATAAAGTCTTGCAGGCAGCAGGAAGAGTGATTCGTACCGAGGAAGATTTAGGTGTGGTAGCCTTGTTGGATGAACGTTTTTTGCAGGGCTCCTATCAAAAAATGTTCCCACGGGAATGGGAACATTTCGAAGTCGTGACCACCAGCCAGATTGGAAAGCGGGTGGAACGTTTCTGGAATGAATGGCTGTAAAAAGGATTGAATAACTCTTGTTATTCAATCCTTTTTGTGTTATCCGGGATAAACAGGCGCACCGGAAGCCCGCAGCATAGCAATTTCTTCTTTGTAAGGCGGCACTGTTACAGAAGGATCCGCTTCGGAGGGAATCCATGGTGTTTCCAAAATCTTGGGAACACCTGCGAGAGCCGGGTGATATACCACATAGCGTAGTGCCTCAAAGCCAATCTCGCCCTGTCCCAGGTTAGCGTGGCGGTCTTTGTGGGCGCCCAGCGGATTCTTGCTGTCGTTTACATGGACAGCCGCAATCTGGTCAATACCAATGAGCTTGTCAAAATGCTCCAATATTCCATCAAAATCATGTACCACATCATAGCCGGCATCGTTGATATGGCAAGTATCCATGCAGACCCGCAGCCGGTCATTTTTCTTTACGCCATCGTAGATCCTGGCCAGTTCTTCGAAGGTACATCCCAGTTCAGAACCCTTTCCCGCCATGGTTTCCAATGCCACATAACAGTGCTGATCCTGTTCAAACACCGTGTTTAAGCCTTCACAGATCCGGGCAATTCCCGCATCAATTCCTGCACCCACATGGGAACCGGGGTGGAGAACCATTACATTTGTGCCCATGGCTGCACTTCTGGTTAGTTCTGTGTCCAGAAAAGTGACCGCTAACTCAAAAATTTCCGGTTTTACGGTATTTGCCAGATTGATGATATAGGGGGCATGGACGATAAATTCAGAGATACCGCTTTCCTGCATCAATTTCTTTGCCTCTTCAATATGCAGATCCTTTAATTCCTTCCGGCGTGTGTTCTGTGGTGCCCCGGTGTACACCATAAAAGTATTGGCACCGTAGGATAGAGCTTCTTTTACCGAACCGGCAAACATTTCTTTTCCGCTCATTCCCACATGGGAACCGATTTTTAATTCCATTTTAACCTCATTTCTGCGCACGCTTTTGTGCATGGCGCGTTTGTGTGTTTGTCTTCTTCGCTTATCAGAACGCTTTTACAGGTATCATTCTGCTATCATCTTAGCATATTTTCTACGATTCGATAATCTTTTGTTTTGGGAAGGCACGTTATAAGCGTTTCCACATCGTTTTTTAGGCTATAGATTAGGGTTACATAAAATTCTTTCAACAGGAAAGGAAAAAAAGGCAGAATCCTGTCTGGTTTCGACAAAAAGTATAATAAAAGAATAAATAACGACTGTTTGTGCAAGAATGACACGCATGTTAGATGCGGGTGACAGTTGTGTATAAGTGGATATCTATGTGGATAAGTGGCGTTTTGCCATGAAAACCACGTTGTGTATATGTGGATAACCTTGTGAATTGTTCGACACTTGCAAGACAAATTGCAACGGTACTGAAGGAGTCAATATAGCCATACGAGGCACTATGGTTACATAACATAGAAGTCTCTGGTTTACGAAAAGGGCGGGGAGTGGTATTCTGGTTGTGCAGGTTTGTTTTGCGCTGAAGCCTGGAGTACAGAAGGCTGTTATGAATAATGATACCTTATGATACAAGATCAACGAAGGAGGACAGAACAATGTGGGCATACGAAACGGTATTTTATCAGATTTATCCCTTAGGATTTTGCGGAGCACCCTTTGAAAACGATGGTCAGATGGTGCATCGGCTGAAACAGATTGAGGACTGGATTCCTCATATGAAAAAATTACAGATTGGTGGACTTTATTTAAGTCCGGTGTTCCAGTCGGACACTCATGGTTATAATACCAGAGACTACCGTCAGGTGGATTGCCGTCTGGGGGATAACGAGGACTTGAAACATTTGGTTGCAGTCCTCCATGAAAATGGAATCAAAGTGCTGTTGGATGGCGTGTTTAACCATGTGGGGCGCGGTTTCTGGGCATTTCAGGATGTGCTGCAAAACAGGGAGCGTTCCCCCTATCTGAACTGGTTTGCCAGAATTGCCCTGGATGGCAATTCCAATTATAATGACGGACTATGGTACGAAGGCTGGGAAGGCAATTACGACCTGGTAAAGCTGAATCTATGGAATCCGGAAGTGGTGGATTATCTGTTGGACTGTGTGAAATTCTGGATTGATGAATTTGATATTGATGGACTGCGTCTGGATGTGGCGTATTGTCTCACAGAAGACTTTGTCCGCCGTCTGCGCGGTGCCTGTGATAGCTGGAAACAGGACTTTTTCCTGGTAGGAGAGATGCTTCACGGTGACTACAACCGGATGATGGGAGACGACAAACTCCATTCCGTCACCAATTATGAGTGTTATAAAGGGTTACATTCCAGCTTTAACAGCATGAATATGTTTGAAATCACCCATTCCCTTCTCCGCCAGTATGGCCCGGAGAACTGGACTTTATATAAAGGAAAGCACTTGTGGAATTTCGTGGATAATCATGATGTGTCCCGGATTGCCAGTGGGCTGCAAAATCCGGAACATCTGCCCTTGATTTACGGTATGGTTTTCGGTATGCCGGGAATGCCCTGCATTTATTATGGAAGTGAGTGGGGAACCAAGGCAGATAAAGCCCAGGGTGATCCGGCGCTGCGTGTGCATTTTGAAAAGCCGGAATGGAATGAACTGACGGATTTCATCAGTAAGCTTGCGCAGGTCAAAGCGAAAAGCAGGGCACTGAATTACGGAGGATTCCGCAGTGTGCTTCTTACCAATAAGCAGTGTATTTTTGAGAGAAACTGTGAGGGAGAGCGGGTGCTGGTGGCAATCAATGCAGACGGTGCCGATTACATGGCATATTTTGATGCAGGATGTGCTACCGCAGAAGAATTATTGACAGATACCGTACACGAATTTGCCGGAGGAAGTAATCTCCCGGCATACTCCGTGCAATATTGGAAAATGAATGACTAAACAAAAACTACAGATGCAGCATTTCCAGATGGGATTCAAAGGGAACTCCTTCATTTCTGGGAATCTGCTGTGCCTGTGCATCGAAAATGGCAGCTTCCAGAAAGGAGGCTGCTTTTTTCATGGCATCCGCCACAGAAAGTCCCCGGAGCAGACAGCCGCAGAGTACCGAAGCAAACAAATCGCCGGTGCCGGAGTAGCTGGTTCCGGTATAGACAGACTCCACATATGATGGAACAGAATCAGCCAGTGCCAGATTCCCAATGGTGGTGGCGTCTTTTCCTTTCCACAAAATTCCGGTGATAACCACGGTCTGGGGACGGTGTGCCTGCTTTTGTAAGGTTTGTGCCAGTTTGCCGACGTTGTCTAATAGCTCCTCCTTAGAGGAAGAAGCGGTATAGAGGGAAGCGTAGGAGTCACCTGCTAACAGACAGGCTTCGGTGAGGTTTGGGGTAATTACATCGGCCTCGCTGGTCAGTTCCCGCATACCTTCCAGGAAATCGTCCCGGAACATGGGAAAGCGTTGTCCCAGATCACCCATTACCGGGTCTGCCAGGTACAGTGTATCAGCGGAGTGAAAACGCGTCAGAAAATCCTTGACGCAGGATAATTGGGCGGTATTAGCGAGATAGCCGGAGTAGATACCGTCAAAATGAGCATCCATGGCTCCCCATTTCTCAGCAAAAGAAGTCAGCTCCGGGGTTAAATCCCTGCAGGCATAATCACCAAAACCTGTCTGCGCCGAAAGAACAGCAGTGGGAAGGGGAACTGCCTGGACACCCAGTGTGGAGATAACAGGAATGGCAGCTGTTAAAGAACACCTGCCAAACCCGGATAGATCATTGATTAATGCAACACGTTTCATATTAGTTCTCTTTCTTTTTACCAAGCGTAAGGAACAGACCGGACTTTTTCAGAGCCGGACGCAAAGCCATGTAGACCGCAACGGAAACGATGGTGGAGGTTACTGCGTTGATGGAGGTGGCAGCCACGTTCCATGCTAAAGTCAGATCTGCAGCAGGCTTACCTAAGATTAACAGTTTGTAATAGTAACCAACCAGAGGATCAAAGATGACATTGAACAGCAGACCGCCGATAGCAGCCAGGGTTGTCCACAGGAATACCTTTTTATTATCGGTTTCTGTAGTAATATGCCCAATCTTGTGAGCAATGAGTCCGGTAACCAGACCGATGCACAGCTTCAGGATAAAAGTCTTAGGAGCATACACCACATAGACCGGGTCGAAAAGGTCACCGATGGTCATGCCGATGGCACCGCCGAGACCGCCCAGAGGTCCACCTAGCAAAAGGGCACCCAGAACACAGACCGCATTTCCCAGATGGATGGAAGTTGCATCGCCGCCGGGAAGGGTGATTTTAATCTGCAGGAAAGTGAATACCACATAGGATAATGCGGCGAACAGACCTACATAAACAATTTTCATAACTTTTTCATTTTTCATAAGCTTCCTCATTTCTAAGCGGCGATCCAGAATCGAAGCATTGCGGTGCCGCTTTGTTTGTTGTGAACATTCACTGTATCACTGTGCCTTATTATAATAGAAGAAACGGAATAGAACAGTACCAGTTTACATTTTTTTCATCATACCAGTTGGAAACAGCACTCTTGACAAACCCCGCAAAACTTACTATATTTAAAGCATATTTGTAAAAGGTAATGACAAAGAGGAGTACATGCCCACCGTCACCCAGAGAAGGATTCGGAATACGCTGAGAGAATCTGTGACAGGCACATGGAAGGTAGCTTTGGAACCGGAGAACCGAAGGGCATGGCAATGGCAGCAGGTAAGTTCTCACGGCTGATCCCCGTTAACGGATAACGCTTTTGATCAGATAGATGGAAGTTGATGGAAGTGTTTTGAGTGAAAAACAAAGGTGGTACCGCGTAAAATGACGCCCTTTACAGAATTCGTTCTGTGAAGGGCATATTTATTTTTTAGGTAAAGGAGAAAACAATGAGCAAAGAACTGGCAAAGACCTACGACCCAAAAGAAATGGAAGATCGTATTTATGACAAGTGGCTTGCAAAGAAATACTTTCATGCAGAAGTAGATCACAGCAAGACCCCGTTTACGATTGTAATTCCGCCCCCAAATATTACCGGACAGCTCCATATGGGACATGCACTGGATAACACCAT
>USSP01000071.1 GCA_900557385.1 uncultured Lachnospiraceae bacterium | reverse complement strand
CAGCTTTCACCTTCTCTGCATACGCCCCCAGCCACTCGTCCATCTCAGTAATCATTTCCTTGGTGGCACCTTTCTGAGGACCGTAGATTGCGCTGCATCCGTTGTCTCCACAAAGGGGATTTTCCACATCGCAGGCAACCCGGAAGTGACATTCCTTTAATTCAGGAATCACGTTATCACAGCTGACCGTTTCTAACTTTGCCAGCCCGTCTGCGCCTTTGGGAATGGGTTTCCCGTTTTCGTCCTTAAAATCAAATCCCAGCGCCTGCAACATTCCCACACCGCCATCGTTGGTGGCGCTCCCGCCTAATCCGATGACGAAATGCCTGCACCCAATCTGAATGGCATCCTTAATCATTTCTCCCACACCGTAGGTTGTGGTGTAGAGAGGATTTCGCTCCTTGCCGTTCACCAGAGTGATTCCGGCGGCGCTGGAAATCTCAATGATTGCCATTTTTTTATTTTCAATTACGCCATAGTAGCAATCCGCCACATTTCCTGCGGGTCCCACGGCTTTCATCCGTCTGATGGTTCCGCCCATTCCGTAGGTGAGTGCGTCTACTGTTCCCTCACCTCCGTCTGCCAGAGGTCTGACTTCAACCTGTGCGGTTTCGTCTGCCTTTTTTATCCCCTCAGCAATGGCCCGACCAGCTTTGATGGATGGCAAACTACCTTTTAGTGAGTCGATTGCGACAACTACTTTCATCTGCTGAACCCTTTCCATTTCATCTATTGTCAACTTGTTTCCGTCCAATGTTCTTTTCTTGAAGTGTCTTTATTGTAGCAAGATGAAAATAGGAATGATATATTCTGCATGACATAGTATTTTTGTTTTTTCGGCAAATTATTGTTATGTGTGACATGATGTGATAGGATAAAGTGTAACTATTCAAAGCCATGCAAATTTGCTTTCTGCGCATGCCTGCATACAGGCAGAATAGTGAAGAAGGTTTTGAACAGGTTATAAATGAGAAGAAACAGGAGAAAACAGGATGGTTACCACAATCGGAAAAGACCTGGCAACGCAGATTGTACAGACGGTGAAAGATGTGTGCGGACAGGATGTAAACTTTATTGATGCCTCCGGCACAATTTTTGCAAGTACCGACGAGAAGCGTATCGGCACTTTCCACGAAATCGGTCAAAAGGTAGCGCGCACCGGCACTCCCATTGAAGTGGACACAGACAACGATTACCTGGGTACCCACAAGGGTATCAACCTTCCGATTTATCATAATTACGGGCTGCTGGCAGTCATCGGTATCACCGGGGCGCCGGACGAGGTACGCAAGTACGCCCATCTGGCAGAGCGTATCACGAAACTTCTGATTCGAGAACGGGAACTGGGTGCTTTGAGCAAAAATCAGGCGGAGCAGCGGCACTATCTTATTGATGCCCTGATACGGAACGATACCTCCAATCTGGACTACCGAAATCATCTGTTGGAGGAGTTCAAGGTTTCCCTGTCCACCAACAAACGAATTTTACTGTTACAGATTAACCCCCGGTACAATCTCACCAACATTTCCATGCTGGATCAGATAGTATTTCCTTTCTTCAAGAAAATGACACTGTCTCTCTATGCCTTTCAGTATCCGAATCAGTATGTGGCAATTATGGAAGAGGAAACTTTTGAAAAAAACAGAAAGACTTTGGAGTCCTTTGCACGGAATCAGCGAGATTTGCTTAATATCGCAATCGGAAAAATGACACATCTGTCAGATTTGCAGCTCTCTTTTGAAACTTCTCTGATTGCAATGCGCAGTCTTATGGATGTTGAAAAAAATTATGCGATTTTTGATGATCTGACACTGGAAATTGTTCTGTCTGCCATTGATGATAAAGCGAAGGAGGAATACCAGCGGAAAATGATTTCCGCTTTGGACGAGAAGGATTTAGAGTTGTTGCGGGTTTACTTTGATGAAGACATGTCGCTCGCCAGAACCAGCGAGCGCATGTACATTCATAAAAATACGCTGCAATATAAGCTAAACAGTATTCACACCAGAACCGGTTTTAATCCCCGGAAATTTGAGGATGCCGTCCTCTTGTATCTGGCAATTCGGATGTGATTATTTTACTGCTCCGCTGCCTCGATTCGTTTTGTAAGCGGACTCGTAGCATTTCCAGTAGAAATAAATTCGTATAATGGAAGTTCCAGTCTCTGCACGCACCGATTTTCAAAGGTATATTGATGCAATCCGAGTCCATACGGTATGCAGAGAACTATAAAAGGTGACCTATAAAGGTGATTTCACTGCTATTTTTATAGGTTCTAAATGATGCCGGAAAGTGGCAGGCAACCTATAAGCTTTACTCAGCAATATACCTTATAGGTTCATTTTCACTCATTTTTGACTTTTCATCGAAAATTTGACCTATAAGAAGGTATATTTATGGATTTTGGTAGGTTGAAAATGCATGGATTTTGCAAAAAATGACCTATAAGTTAAGGTATCTATAAGTACTTATAGGTCAGGTCTGAAGGTTTTGTTATGAACATATACACCAGGATAATATAAGTAATCAGCATTCGATAGTCTATCACCTATGCGCTCCTTTCCTATCCCGATACCTTGTTTTTCCATCCGTTCACACTCTGTAGAAAATTTAACGTTACTGTTCAGGAAGCAGTAAAACAGGAGATTTTACCTATGAGACGCAAAGCATTGAAAGCCGCCTTTCCCCACACCATTCCCATTCTCGCAGGGTTTTGTTTTCTGGGTATGGCTTACGGAATCTATATGAGCACCGCCGGATTTTCTTTTGTCTATCCCATGTGCATGAGCCTGCTGATTTACGGTGGCTCCCTGGAATTTGTGGCTGTGGAAATGCTGTTAGGCCCTTTCGCTCCGGTACAGACCTTCATCATGGCGGTTTTAATCCAGGCACGCCATCTGTTTTACGGACTTTCCATGCTGGAAAAATTCAAAGGTCTTGGCTGGAAAAATTTTATCTGATTTTCGGGATGTGCCTGTTTGTCTTTGGCGCAGACTCTTTTATGATTCCCACCATGATTGCCATTATTGCACTGCTTGCTCTCCTGAAAAAACCCTTGGAGAAGTCCTGTCCGGAAGAAAAATAAATGTCACTGACTCAACAGATGATCACCATCGGGCTATGCATCCTCGGCACCATGGCAACCCGTTTTATCCCGTTTATGGTTTTCAGCGAAAAGAAGAAAACGCCGGCTTTTATCCTGTATCTTGGCTAATTTCTGCCCTCAGCGGTGTTCGGTATACTGGTTATTTACTGTCTGAAAAATGTGGAATTTCTACAGTGAAATCATGGAGCGCCCGAATTACTTGCAATTCTTGTAACCGGTGCGCTCCATGTGTGGAAACGACAGATGCTGCTCTCCATTGCGGGAGGCACCATCTTTTATATGCTGTTAATACATTTTATGTAAACCTATGATTGTTCGCTCTAGGCAATTACTTTTTTCATTTGTGTTAAGTCGGCAAGCAGCTCTTTGGAGTATTCTTCTGCCTCTGCACAGACCTTCTCTGCGGTTTCGTAGTCCTGCTCCAGCAATGCTTCCCGCACCTGTGCTCCACAGGCATGGAAGTTTTTGTGTTTTTCCTCTAAGCCTTTCCACAGCTCTGCTATCTCCGGGATGTAAGGAGGCATTGCATAGTAGAAATGTCCGAATCCGCACTTGGAGGCATCCAGCTGCAGCGGGGTGATACTGCGCGATTCCACCATCTGTTTCAGATTCTCCAGCCATTTTTCATGGGCAGTAATGGCATTTTCAATGTAACCCAGATATTCCTGTTTTTTCAAGGACATAAAAGCATCCTGGGTCATGGCTCCCATGGTTCTGTTGGAATCATCCAGCGTTGCCTCAATCTCCGCCATCGGACTGGACACATCCTGGAGGGTTGCAATGACGCTGTTCATCCCCGCCGCATTCTCTTTCATCTTCTCGCACTGGTTCTGAATGTCACCGGCGGCGTTTTCCATCTCCGTCATGGTATCGCTGATCTGCTCGCTGGTATCTGCCAGCAGAGTGATGGAGTCGTTGATTTTCAGCACATTCTGCTGGTTATCCTCGTTAATCTGCCAGACATTTTCAATCTTATCCTTCATGGAGCCCAGCGCTTCAATGGTACTTCTCGTGCTGTCGGTGCTTTTCTCCGAGGCATTGCGGATTCTTTCCACAAATTCACCCATGTTGCCGGTGAGTTGCTGGGTCTGCTCTGCCAGTTTTCGGATTTCCTCCGCCACAACTGCAAAGCCTTTTCCTGCTTCACCTGCCCGCGCCGCCTCAATGGAGGCGTTGAGTGCCAGCATGTTGGTCCGTCTGGAAATGGAGTTAATTCCGCTGATGACTTCATTGATGTGGGTAATCACGTTGGATAACTCGTCCATATCCTTCTGCATATTCTGGGACATGACGATGGTGTTCTCGGACAGTTCCTTGATGGAGGTGAGTTCCTTCTGTCCCCCGTCAATTTTGGAATAAATATCGGTGCTTTCCTCGGAAAGTTCGATAATGGTATTGGTCAGTTCCTCGTAGCGCTCCGCTATCTGGCTGGTGGCTTTGGTGGTTTCCACCGCGGTCTGGTGGATAGTTTCAGAGGAAGATGACATATTGGTGGATAACTGGGACAGATTCTCGATGTACTGCTCCAGTGCCAAATCCAGCGAGCTAATCTTCATAACCGCATCCATGTTCCGGTTCAAGACCGTGGAAAACTCTTCCCGGTTGCGGAGGAGCCTGCGATAAATATTCCCTAATTTTGGCTCTTTACTGTAGTCTGCCTCCTCCATGGCAGCTACCGATTGTATCAGTTTTTCTTTCTTACTTCCCATATTCATTTGTAACCTCCCTTGATAAATCGGACAATTTCTGTATTCATTATACAATTTTCTTCCAATCTTTACAAAGAAAATCTCAGAAGTTAATGGCAGAATCTCCCTCAATCTGACCAGATTCCAGCGTCCCTTCCGGTTAAGCTGTTCCTGCTGCTGTTGCTGAATCTGCTGCGGCACTTCCTGAACAAGTGCCGGTTCCTGATGCTGTGCCGCAAAGGTGGTTGCTTGTCCCGTTTCTCACCTGTCAGCAACACTATTTGTCTTCTCCCAGCAACACATGACTGGGAAATATTTGCAATTTCATAATAAGTACCTTATATTATGATAGACAACAAAAGATAGAAAGGTAAAAGACATGAATTTTTTGAGAAAAAATCTCCCGGGAATTGGCGTGTGTTTCGCCATCGCCGTTCCCTCCTGGCTCCTGGGGAAAAAGTTTCCCATTATCGGTGGAGCTGTTATCGCTATTTTAGCCGGTATGCTGATTACTTTAGCATGGAATAACAAGGGAAAATCCGAAGCAGGAATCAAATGGACATCCAAAATTGTTCTCCAGACAGCCGTGGTTCTTCTTGGTTTTGGTATGAATCTGGGCGTCATCCTGCAGACGGGAAAGCTGTCCCTTCCTATTATTGTCAGCACCATCACCACTTCCCTGGTGATTGCCTGGGCACTCCATAAGGTGATGCATATTCCCGGCAACACGGCAACTCTGGTAGGTGTGGGATCCTCCATCTGCGGAGGTTCTGCCATTGCTGCCACCGCACCGGTCATTGATGCCGATGATACAGAAGTGGCACAGGCCATCTCCGTCATCTTTTTCTTCAATGTTCTGGCGGCTATCTTTTTTCCTATTCTGGGAAAAGCCATCGGATTTGACACCACAAGCGGTGAAGCGTTTGGTATCTTCGCAGGGACTGCCATCAATGACACTTCTTCTGTCACTGCTGCTGCCTCCACCTGGGACAGCATGTGGAATCTGGGAAGTGAAACTTTAAATACTGCCGTGACGGTAAAGCTGACCCGTACGCTGGCAATCATCCCCATTACGCTGGTTTTATCCTGGGTTCACGCCAGACAGGCCGCAAAGGACGGTGCACAGTCCAGCAAATTCAGCATCAAGCGGGCTTTCCCCATGTTTATCCTGTACTTTATCATTGCAGCCTTCATCACTACGATCTGCATTCACCTGGGGGTAGATGCAGGTATTTTCGCTCCTTTAAAGGAATTATCCAAATTCTTTATCATCATGGCAATGGCTGCCATCGGTTTAAACTGTAATGTCATTAAATTGGTGAAATCCAGTGGAAAACCGATTATCCTTGGCGCCTGCTGCTGGGCGGGTATCACCGTAGTGAGTCTGTTGATGCAGCATGTGATGGGAATCTGGTAATAAAACAACCGAAAGATATATCAGCGGAGCGTGATTATCGTCAGTCGCGTGCTTCTGTTCCCGCAACTAGCAATTTTCTATCCGTAACGAGTCCGTTCCCACCTTGCAAGGCAAAAACAGCACGCTCACACCTACTGCTTTTGCTTCTTCCAGAGCCTTGCCAAATTCCGGCTGTGTCGTCACATTGGGGCGTACCTCCGTGATTCCTTCCATCTGAATAACAAAAGCGATGAAACATCGGTATCCCAGGGAACTGGCTTTTGCCAGTTCCCGCAAATGTTTTACGCCCCGCGTCGTGGGTGCATCCGGGAAATAGCCAATACCATCCACTTCCAGAGTACACCCTTTCACTTCCATCAGGTATTCCTGCTCTCCCTTTCGCATATAGAAATCAATACGGGAATCCCCGTAGGTATATTCCGGTTTCACTTCGTCATAGCCTTGGGTTTCCAGCCACTCCTGCACCACTTTGTTCGGCGCCTGCGAATCCATATTGATCAGCATGCTGCCCTTTCTGACAGCAATCAACGAATATTTTGTCTTACGCCTGGTGTCATGATGGCACTCCACATAAACCACCGCTCTCGGCGTCAGAAGCTCACGACAGCGCCCGGTATTCTTCACGTGGCACACCTCGACCTGCCCGTCCAGCTCGACATGAGCGATAAAACGATTAGGCCGCGCAATAAAGTAACCCTGTTTTATTTCATTATAATGCATTTTCTGCCTCATTTTCTTTATAAAGATGTTTTCATTATACTACACCTAAGGCAAAGACAAAAGGCAGTTCGTCTTAACTTCAAACATATTTATTTCCCCGGCAATAAAAACAGTTTACTTTCACCTAAATATAAAATAACCCTTACTGCATTGAATCTCACATTCAAAATCAGCAAAGGTTATTCCTTAAAATACTTATTGATAATTTTACAACAGCCCGGCCGGTATATACCAGTTTCTGGCATCTATCGGCAGCAGATCATTGGCAAAACAGATCACGCCGCCTGCACCTAATTTCAAGGCCCGTTCTCCCTCTGCCACCGGCCGCAGGATATCAAACTTCTTCGTTTCTTTCACCGGGCTGGAGCTTTTGCGGATCGCCAAAGGATGTATGCTGCCATCAACATTCAGCACAAGCTCTACCTCCCGGCTGTTAAAGTCACGGTAATAACCAAGCGGCGGGATCTGTCCGCAATTACTGAAGCTCTTGTAGATCTCCATCACCGCCCAGGTTTCCAAAAAGCTCGACGACATTGCCCCTGCTTCCAAGATCTCGGCATTACTCCAGCGCAGCAGATAAGCAGCCAGGCCGGTATCGGTAAAATATACCTTCGGCGCTTTCACACCATATTTTAAATTCGGATGCATGAACGGCTCCAGTAAATATACAAGCCCCGCCGCTGCCAGTACCTTCAGCCACTGCTTCGCCGTTGGCGCAGTGATCTCCGCTTCCTTGGCCAGCGCCGCATAGTTGATCATACTGCCGGTATAGCTGGCGGCAGCACATAAGAACCTGTAAAATTGCAATTCATCATTCACCTGTGCCAATTCTTTTACATCACGCTGTAGAAAAGTCTGTACATAAGATGAATAATAGCAGTTCCAATCCTGTTCAGAAGCACTATTCAACGCTGACATACTGCCTTGCCAAATCTGATCAAATAGATCACTCATCGGTAACAAAGGCGACTCCTTCACACGGCTCAGCAAAAATTCATTTTCCGGCACAAAAGGCCCGGCAGGACGATCAATCAATTCACCATAACTCAAACCCAATAAATTAACGATACCGATCCTTCCTGCCAAACTCTCACTGACACCGTGCATCAACTCAAAAGCCTGTGACCCGGTCAGCCAGAAATCACCGTTTTGCCCCTGTTCGTCCACATACATTTTAAGATACGGCAACAGCTTAGGAGCCAGCTGAATCTCATCAATCAAAAGCGGCGGTTTGTAACGCTGCAGAAATAACGCCGGCTCAGTCATTGCCAGGCTGCGTACACTGATATCGTCCATCGTCACATAGGTACGATCGACCGCAGCAAGCCTA
>USSP01000070.1 GCA_900557385.1 uncultured Lachnospiraceae bacterium | reverse complement strand
GAAAATTGCGAAGCGGTGACAGCCTGGCGTATTCCTGGAATGTGGGAATGGGCTCCAATTTCTGGGCATTATATGCCTATTACCTGGCAAGTCCCTTTAATTTCCTGGTGGTATTTGTTCCCCAGACCCATATCATTGAGTTCATGACGGCACTCATTGTCATCAAAATCGGTCTGAGTGGCTTCACCTTTGCCTGGTATCTGAACCGGCATTTCGGAGAGCCGGGTCAGAATCCTTCCTACGGGATTACCTGTTTTGGTGTACTTTATGCACTGTCCGGCTATATGGCAGCCTATAGCTGGAACATTATGTGGCTGGACTGCCTGATACTCATTCCCCTCATTATCTGGGGACTGGAACTTCTGGTAAAGGACGGAAGATGCGCAGTCTACTGTGTCTGCTTAGGCTTATCCATTCTTTCCAACTATTACCTGTCGATTATGATCTGTATCTTCGTGGTGATTTATTTTATCATGCTGATTGTCAACAGTTCGCCGGAAGATGAGATGGTGGGCAAAAAGCTGGCATTGACCTTTGGCAGATTTGCGTTGTACTCGCTTCTGGCAGGAGGCTTTGCCGGAGCCATTCTGCTGCCGGAATTTCATGCCCTGCAGATGACCAAATTTTCCAGCGTTTCCTGGCCCTCCACCATGAAAGCGTACTTTTCCACCATTGATGTATTAAGCCGTCACTTTATTAACGTAGATGTGGAAATCGGCTTGGATCACTGGCCCAATTTATACTGTGGTGTGGCGATTTTATTCCTGTTTCCGCTTTATATCATGAATGATGAGATCTCCTGGAAAGAAAAGACCATCAAACTATCCGTGGCAGTAGTGATGCTGATCAGTTATTCCAACAATATTCTGGATATGATCTGGCACGGCTTCCATTTCCCGGATTCGCTTCCTGCCCGGCAGTCTTTTCTCTATATTTTCCTGCTGCTTACCATGGGATATGAAGCCTTGTATCGCATCCGCAGCAACAGTAACCGGGAAGTTGCCGTCAGCTTCTGGGCAGCCATCGCGGTGGTGATTTTGTGTGAAAAACTGGTCACAGAGGAATTCATTGGCTATGACAGCTTCCTTTTAACCGGGCTGTTTCTGGTACTGTATGCCTGGATGTGCTATCTGTATCGCAAGAAACCCCGGTGGAAACGATTCGTGGTCATTGCAACCGTGGGAATTGTAGCGCTGGAGGCGGCTGTAAACATGGAAGATACCAGCGTGGCAACCACCAGCAGGACTTCTTACATGTCGGACTGGAATGGCACGGAGAAGCTACTGGCAGATCTGGGAAAAGAGGATACCGATTTTTACCGGGTGGAAAAAGCGTTCCGCCGCACGAAAAATGATGGTGTGTGGCTGGGATATCACAGCGCTTCTCTCTTTTCCTCCACAAATAACAGCTATGTGGCAAACTTCTATAAAGAGATGGGCATGCTGGGAAGCAAAAACTCCTATGCCTTTAGTGGAGCCACTCCATTGATGTCAGCCCTGCTTTCTGTGAAATACACGTTATCGGACGAGGAACTGAACGAACCTCTCCGTACACTGGTGACACAACAGGACAATGTATATTTGTATCAAAATAAATATGTGCTGCCCATGGGCTTCATGCTTCCGGAGGCCATGGAAGAGCATTGGGATTATGATGCAGGCTCCCCGATTTCCTGCCAGAACCGACTGGCAGCAGAATTGATTGGTGGCGATTTTGACGAAAACCGGTTGTTAAATGCCATGGACTGTGAGGTGACAGCGAATACAGCCAGCTTTACCGCGGAGCAGGATGGGTATTACTATTTTTATATGGGAGATACAGCTGCCGAAGATATAACCGTATCCGTTCAGGCAGGCAATGAAACCGGTGAGGAATTGTCCCGGGAGCGTAAGTATACCCAGACCAACCGGGAATATTTAATTGAGACGGGATATGTAAAGGCAGGAAGCCGTGTGCTTCTTACGGCAAAAGAGGTGGATTCCATCAGCCCCACCCTTTATCGGCTGGATGAAGAGGTTCTGGCAAAGGCCTATACGGTACTGGATGAACAGCCCATGACAGTGGAATCTTATGACAGCACCCACATTAACGGCCACATTGATGTAAAAAAGGCAGGAAAGCTTGTGCTTTCAGTTCCGGAAGAGGATGGATGGACCGTATGGGTAGATGGCGTGGAAACCGAGGCAACCTATTTTGCGGATGCCTTTATCTGCCTGGATCTGTCCCAGGGAGCGCATGATATTGCATTATCCTATCGCCCCTATGGAATTTATACGGGAACCTGGATTACCCTTTGCAGTGTTCTTGCCTTTCTGGCAATTATGTGTTATAAGCATAGGGATCGACTCCCGAAATGGCATAAGAAAACGGTAAAAAAGGCATAAGATACGAATGAATTTATGACGAGTGAAAAGAGGAATGGCATGCAGAAAATAGCTTTTTTTGATATTGACGGAACCCTGACTTCGGAGGTGGACGGTTCCATACCGGATAGTGTAGTGATAGCGATTCGCCGTGCCCGTGCCAATGGACATTTGATGTTTATCAACACAGGCCGATGCTTTCAGAATGTGGAGCAGCGTTTCAAATCCATTGGATTTGATGGATATGTGGCAGGCTGTGGCACGAATATTTATTATCAGGAGCAGGAATTGTTTCACAAAGGACAAAGCCATGAGGTAACGCTGGAGATCGTGGAAACAGCCAGAAGATTGAACGTGGATGTAGTCTTTGAATCCCGGGAGGAAGTGGTGTTTGACTCGAGCCGGAAACTGGTTTCTCCCAATGCCAAAAGACTGTATTATACCTTTTGTGACAAACATTACGATATGTCCCACGAGGTAACGGCAGAAGACTTTACCTGCGATAAGTTTGTGGCGTGGTTTCAGGAGGACAGCCAGATGGAAAAATTCATTGAGGTGAGCGACCGGTATTTTGATTGCATTGACCGTGGCGTGCGCTTCCGGGAATTCGTACCCAAAGGTTATTCCAAGGCAACGGGTATCCGGTTCTTATTGGAGCATTTCCATCTGCCGCTGGAGCAGGCGTACGCCTTCGGCGACAGCAATAACGACCTGCCCATGTTAAAATTCGTGCCCCACAGCGTGGTAATGGGCAACGCAGAGGATCAAAAACTACTGGAAATCGCAGATTATGTCACGGACAAAGCCAGTCAGGACGGCATTGCAAAGGCACTGGGGCACTTAGGGTTTTTGGACTAAATCCTCTCATCTTTCTTCAAAAGCTGATACAGAGTAGGGACTACCCGGAATTCCTTTAGGGTGGTTTCAACCTCCCGACGGCATCGTTCCATTGTGGAACGTGGTGTCGTCGGTCTTTTTATGCCACGAATCAGAATGTTTTTCGGAGTATGCGCCAGATCGATAAACTCCAGCACTTGTGTTTTGTAACCGCAAAGCTCCAGTAAATCTGCCCGTAAAGCATCCGTGAGCAGTGCGGAAATCCGTTCCTGGATAATGCCGTAATGGCTGATCAGGGTCAGATTTTCCGGTTTCATCGTGCTATTGATCTCATGCTGGCAGCAGGGAACAGAAAAAATCATTCGTGCGTTCCAGCAAATCGCATTATAAAGGGCAAAATCCGTTGCGGTATCGCAGGCATGCAGCGTGATCACCATATCTACCGGGAAATCGCACTGAAAGCCATTGATGTCGCCCAGTTCAAAATGGAGATTTTCGTAACCATACTTTTCTGCTGCCTTGTTGCAGTTCTTAATGACTTCTTCTTTTAAATCCAAGCCCAGCATCTGCACGGGGATATGACGGATTTCCGTGAAATAATAATATAGAATAAAAGTGAGGTAGGATTTCCCACATCCAAAATCAATGATATTCAGATGTTCGGGGTTTAACTCGCGTACGGTATCATCGATAATTTCCACGAAACGGTTAATCTGTTTGAACTTGTCGTACATACTCCGTACCACCTTGCCCTCGGCAGTAAAAATTCCCATATCCACCAAAGGTGGGATAACGGTTCCTTCAGGGAGCAGGTAGTTTTTCTTACGGTTATGGGAAAGAGATCCGGCTGTACCTGGATTAGCTGTCTCTTTACCGGGTGACATCATTTTCTTTTTATAGGTCACATTTCCCTTTTTGGAACACAGGACGATATGTTCCCGTTGGGTGGAAAAGCCGTTACATTGACCGAAACCGGATTCCAGAAGCTTCCGACAGGCATCCGTACTGTCCTGAAAAGAAATATTTTCGTGGAACACCTGTTTCTCAGTATACTTTTCTACCTGATAGTAGTCCTTTTTACGAACCAGAATAATTTTGCGATAGGGCGTATCCTTTCCCGGCTTGCTCAAAATTAATTTTGACGGCTCATCAGCAAAAACAGTGGTCAATACCTGTTCCAGTGTCTGCATGGGAATCCTCCTGTCTGAACACTCTTTTGATGGATCCAAAAGGAAATATGTTTCTGAGTGACAGTAATCATTGTACCATGAAATAAAAGAACAGGGGTAGGGGGGTTTAATTATTTCGGAAAAGGTGAAAAATGTTTAAAAAAAATTCATATATCCCCTTGACAGTTGCGCCCGCTTCCTGTATACTTTGAAAAGTCTGATGCAGGAATGCAAGACATATGCGCGAGTGGCTCAGTTGGTGGAGCACGACCTTGCCAAGGTCGGGGTCGCGGGTTCGAGTCCCGTCTCGCGCTCTCAGAGAAAACAAAAAAGACATCCAAGGTGGATGTCTTTTTTGTTTTTCGAGTGCCGTCAGCACTCAAAGGATCGAGGTCTCGCGCTATTTTTGTGTCCAAAATTCTCCAAAGCATCCATGCAGGACATCCCTGGCTGAATATATTGCCTGTAAAGTAGAATTTGGATATAATGAATAAAAATAAATAATAAAAGAACAGGAAGGGATAGCGTGAAAATAAGTGACATCCATAAACAGAAAAAACAGGTTCTTTCCTTTGAGATTTTTCCGCCGAAAAAGGACGAAGAACTGAAGAATATTGACGAGACACTGGAAATTCTCTGTGCCTGCAAGCCGGATTTTATCAGTGTTACCTTTGGAGCCGGTGGCAGCAGTAATAACAACAAGACCATTGCGCTGGCAAAGAAAATCAAAGAGCAGTATCACGTGGAACCGGTGGTGCATCTGACCTGCCTCTGCTATTCCAAAGAAGAAATTGATACCTTTACCCATATCCTGAAAGAAGAAGGAATCGAGAATGTGCTGGCATTGCGCGGGGATCGGAACCCTAATGTGCCGGAAAAGCAGGACTTTCTACACGCAGATCAATTGACCGCCTACCTGAAACAGCGTGGCGATTTCTGCATTGCGGGAGCATGTTATCCGGAGAATCATCCGGAGTCCGCGAATCGGGTGGAGGAGATGCGTTATCTCAGAAAAAAGGTAGATGCAGGTGCAGAGGTTTTGCTATCCCAGCTCTTTTTTGACAATGATTATTTCTATCGTTTCGTGGAGGATTGCCGGATCGCCGGAATTGACGTGCCTGTTACACCGGGGATCATGCCGGTAATCAATGCGGCACAGATCAAACGTATGGTGACCATGTGCGGTGCTTCTCTGCCGGAGCACTTTGAACGCATCATTCATAAGTATGAGAACAATAAACAGGCACTCTTTGATGCCGGAATGTCCTATGCTTTATCCCAGATCATTGATCTGCTTGCCAACGATGTAGACGGCATTCACCTGTATACCATGAATAATCCTACGGTGGCACGGCGTATCTGCGAGGGAATCCAGCATATTATTTAAGAGAGAAGGAAGTGATCCCATGCCGTCAAAAGACGAAATTTGTACTTATACACACCTTTATATGAATCCCCTGGATGCAAAACCGGAAGACATTGTCATTGAAGATATTGCCCATGCCTTGTCCCTGATGACCAGAGCCAATGGACATTTTCCCGAGTTTTATTCCGTAGGGCAGCATTGTATCAGCTGCCATGATGAGGCAAAAGCGAGAGGATACAAGAACCGGGTAGTACTCGCCTGTCTGCTCCATGATGCTGCGGAGGCTTATCTGTCAGATGTAACCCGTCCCATTAAGCATCATATGGATTATTATAATGAGGTGGAGAAACGCCTGCTTTCATTGATTTATACGAAATTTCTGGGAAGCGATCTGAATGCAGAAGAGGAAAAGCTGGTAAAAAGTGTGGATGATGCCATGCTTTATCATGAATTTTTACATTATATGGATGTTCCATTGTTTCTTGACGCACCGGAAATAGCCAATACACCGAGTTATGGCTTTCAAGCGTTTCAAAACGTGGAAAAAGAGTATCTTGCAAGATTCCATGCATTAAAAGCTTGATTTTTTGAGAGAAAAGTGCATATATAACAGAAATCATGCATCACAGGAAAGGAAATTAAAAAAATATGAAAAAAGGACTAATCCTGGAAGGCGGTGCCATGCGGGGACTTTTCACAGCCGGAGTCATGGATGTGATGATGGAGCATGAGATTCCGTACGACGGGCTGATTGGTGTCTCGGCCGGTGCCGCTTTCGGATGTAACTACAAATCCGGACAAATTGGACGAGTTTTAAATTATAACACCCGTTTTTGTAAGGATAAACGCTACAGCGGACTTTCTTCTCTCATCAAAACCGGAAATATTTACAATACGGAATTCTGTTATGGAGAAGTACCTCTGAAGTTTGACAAATTTGATTTTGATGCCTATATGAAAAACCCAATGGAGTTTCACGTAGTCTGCACGGATGTGGAAACCGGAAGGCCGGTCTATCATCAGTACACCGGCTGGGAAGACCATGGCTTCGATTGGATTCGTGCCTCTGCCTCTATGCCGCTGGTATCCCGGATTGTGGAGATTGACGGTCAGAAGCTGTTGGATGGTGGTATTGCTGATTCGATTCCGGTGAAATATTTTGAAAGCATCGGCTATGACAAAAACGTGGTGGTTCTGACTCGCCCCAAGGGATATCGCAAGGAAAAGAATTCAGCTATGCCCCTGGTTCGTCGGAAGTATCATGACTATCCCGCCTTTGTGGAAACTATGGCGAATCGCCATCTGATGTATAATGCCGAACTGGATTACATCATGGAGAAGGAGGCAGCAGGAGAATTGTTTGTCATTCGCCCGGAAGTTCCCATTCCTGTGGGACATGTGGAAAAGAATCCGGAGAAATTGCGACATGCCTACCAGATGGGACGGGATACGGCAGAAAAATGCCTGCTTTCCCTTCAAGACTTTTTGAGAGAAGGTTAAACAAGCCGGAAAAATTCGTAAGCATCTTAATCGCATGGTTAGGATGCTTTTTTATTTCATAGGAAAATTTTGTTGTCTTTTGAAGAAAAACGGAAAGCCACATCGTTCTATTGGATAGAGCGATGAAAAACAGAGGGAGGTGGAGAACATCACGGAAACAGAATATTTGGAAACGTTGATCGACCGGTACCAAAATCTGGTGTTCTCCCTTTGTTACCGGCTGGTGGGTGATTATTTTGCTGCCCAGGATCTGACCCAGGAAACCTTTCTTTCCGTATATCGTCATCTGAAAGAATTTGACGGGCAGCATGAAAAAGCCTGGATTTGCAGGATTGCTTCCAATAAAAGCATCGATTATCTGAAAGCTGCGGGACGCCGGGCTGTTCCAACGGAGGCGATGGGAAGCAATCGGGGAGAGATGGATGGAAGAGGGGAAACGAAAGGATTAGCGGATATCCCCAGTCCGGAAACCCCGGAGCAGCAATTTCTGGAAAAGGAAACCAGAGAAATCTTGTTAAAACGCTGTCAGTCTTTAAAACCTCCTTATGATGAAGTGGCGGTTCTTTACTTTTACGAGGAACGCAAACCGGAGGAGGTTGCGGCAAAAACCGGACGGAATCTTAAAACCATCCAGACACAGATTTACCGTGCCCGGTCGCAGCTGCGGGAGCTTTACCGCAGGCAATGGGAAACCTACAGCAGAAAGGAGAGTGGATAGGATGGAAGAGCTAAAAGAGTCTTACTTAACAGATGAAGAACTGGAGCGACTGATTGCCCAGGTGGAACAGGAACCGATGCTGCAGGCACCTTCCTACCTGAAGGATGAAATTCTCAACTCGCTTTCCCAACAGGATGAGAAGATGAAACAGTGGCAGGCAAAAGCAAAATTCTATGATCGCAGCCAGTCCAGAAAACAGCTTTGGTTCTACAGTGCAAAGGTTGCGATTGGAGCTGCTGCCGCGCTGGCGATGCTGTGGATCCTTCCGGCTAACCTGGTACAGCTTCCCGGCTCTGCAATGGTGGAAGCACCGGAATCGTATATGGAAAGCCCATCACCCTGGGAAGAACAGGAACCACTCTCCATGGAAGAATGGGAAGCCCAGCTAAAAGAACAGGTTCCGCAGCCCAGTGCGTTTTCCGGTCTTCTAAAGGATATTAACCGGGTAGCTGGCAAAGTCTGCCAGGGCGTATCGGATACCGC
>USSP01000069.1 GCA_900557385.1 uncultured Lachnospiraceae bacterium | reverse complement strand
AATAAGAGATCACGCCCACTGCGATACCTTCGGAGATGCTGTACATCAGAGGCATTGCTATCAGGCAAAGGTAAGCGGGAATGGCTTCGGTTAAGTCGTTGAAATCAATCTGTACTACAGCACTGATCATTAAGAAACCAACGAACAGCAGTGCAGGAGCAGTTGCAAAGCCCGGAATGGTAACAAAGACAGGAGCCAGGAATACGGATAATAAGAACAGCAGACCGGTTACTGCGGCTGACAGACCGGTGCGTCCACCCTCGGCTACACCGGCAGAACTCTCTACGAAGGTAGTGGTAGTGGAAGTACCCAGAACCGCACCGGCAGAGGTTGCAATTGCGTCAGCCAGAAGCGCCTGTTTGATACGAGGCAGCTTGCCCTCTTTGTCTAACATATTTGCTTTGTTGGCACATCCGATGAGCGTACCCAGGGTATCGAAAATATCCACAAACAGGAACGCAAATACCACAACGATAAAATTGAGGATGCTGACACCGGAGAAATCAGCATGGAAGCACTGTCCGAAGGTCAGACCAATGGCACCTAAGTTAAAGGAACTCCAGGAAGGAATCAGGGAGTAGTAGCCGGCATCGGGCGTTACGGTGTACAGCCCGGTGAGCTGGCAGAGAATACCCAGAATCCAGGTAGCAATGATACCAATCAGGATGGAACCTTTTACTTTTTTAATATGAAGAATGGCAATTATAAAAGTGCCGATCACTGCTAACAGTGCGCAGATACCTGCGGTATGGAAATCAGCAGTAAAATCTATCACAGTTACCAGAGTAGAATCGGAATTCACAACGATACCGGCATTCTGGAAGCCGATGAAGGCAATGAACAGACCGATACCAACGGATACGCCCTTCTTTAACTGCATAGGAATGGCATTGAAAATTGCCTCACGCACATTGGTGAGGGACAGAAGGATGAAAACCAGACCTTCTACAAAAACGGCCAGCAGAGCAATCTGCCAGGAGTAACCCATCTCGCCGCATACGGTGTATGCAAAGTAAGCGTTTAAGCCAAGTCCCGGCGCCAGTGCAAAGGGATAGTTGGCAAGCAGTGCCATGGCAAGCGTACCGATAAAGGCAGCAAGTGCGGTTGCGATTACGAGCGCCTGGCTGTCCATGCCGGAAGCAGACAGGATAGACGGATTGACCGCCAGGATATACGCCATTGTCATAAAGGTGGTAACACCGGCGATGACTTCGGTTTTTACATTGGTGTTGTTTTCCTTCAACTTAAATAGTTTTTCTAACATCTTCTTCTCCTTTTCATGTTAGTCGTTTCGGAGTGTAGCGTGATTTATACCCCCTCAAGTATTCTACACGACACAGGAGAAGTGTGCAACGATTAGATTTTGATTTGCGTCCAGCGCCCCTGTTTAAAGCGCACGGTAGCGAAAATGAAACGGGATAACTGGTCGGCAACCACACCCATCCAGATACCGATGATGCCCCAGCCTAACACGTAGCAGCCAAGCCAGGAAAAAAGAGTACGAATGAGGGTTACACTGATGGTGGAGGCAATTGCGGTATAAAGCGTGTCTCCGGCACCCCGCAGACAGCCCATGTAGATTACCTGGGAAATCTGCAGAATGACTACAAAGATAATCACATGCATGATATTGATACCGATTTGAATAATCTCTTCATCGTCAAAAAAGAGACGGTAGAGTCCTTCTGCACCGACAAAATAGATGATTGCCAATGCGGCGGAAATGACATAACCGATTTTCCGACAGGTCGTGCCGTACTGCTTGGCAAGTTCCGGATTATTTTCTCCCAGGCTGCGACCGATGAGTGCCACAGCTGTCGCCTGCAGTCCGTCTCCAAAGGAAAAGGAAAGCCCCATGATATTCATGCCTACCTGATGTGCGGCCATAGCTGCGGTGCCCTGATGTGCCGCCATCACGGCAGTCATCATGAAACCGAAGCGCATCAGCACCTGCTCAAAAAAGACACTGTAGCCCACATGGAAGATATTTTTCATGGAGGAAACCGTAAAATAAAGTTTTTTCTGTAACATATAGGGCAGACTGATAAAGCCCTCCGGGTTCCGGATGGATAAAATACTCATGATACATGCCACTACCGTGCCAAGCACCGTTGCCAGAGCAGCACCCTGGATGCCCAGGGCAGGGAAACCCAGGTGTCCGTTAATCAGTAAATAATTCATAATGATGTTGACCACGCTGGAGGTCACATTGGTCCGCATGGTGATCTGGGTATTGCCGGCACCACGCTGTGCGGCGTTAATTCCCATCTGGATGCAATTGAAAATCATACCGCCCATGATAATCTGAAAGTAGGCAACTGCCATATCATGGGTGTCCTCCGAAGAACCGCAAAGATTGATAATGGGAGAAGCTGCCAGTACCAGAAGGATGCTGAGCAGGATGGCAAAAATCACAATCAGGGTAACGGCGGTGAAGGGGATGCGGTTGGCATCCTCCCGTTTCTGCTCACCCCGGCGACGTGCTACCAGTGCAGAGATTGCCACGTTCATGGCAAAGAAAAGAGACAGACCTAAGAATTTCGGCTGTGTGGTAAGGCCAATGGCTGCCACGGCAGAGGAACCCAGGGAAGACACCATAAAGGAGTCGATCAACCCCGTGAGAGCGATGAAAAAGGATTCCAGTATGGCAGGCCATGCCATGTTTAATGTTGTTTTCAATAATTGTTTTTGTGTCATAATACCCTCCGTTGTATAACCAGTATACACCCATCTTTTTTTTGCGGTCAAATTTTGGTATACTGATTATATATGGATTCGATTTTATTAAAAAAGAACAGATGAGGACAGATGTATGAAACGAAATCATTGGAAACAAGCAGCGGCGGGAATGCTGGCTGCAGTACTGACTTTAGGAAGCATTTTGTGTGCAGGGAATACTGCACGGGCGGAAAGTGAGGAAAAACAAATTCAGATCCTGTTTACCCATGATATCCATTCCTACCTGGAGACAAAGGATACGGATAACTGTGCCGCGATGAAGGACTATATTGACGAGGCGAAAAAGGAGCAGGATGCCACCTTCGTACTGGATGGCGGAGATTTCTCCATGGGGACATTGTACCAGACCATTTATGCGGAAAGTGCGGTGGAACTGACCATGTTAGGACGCATGGGCTTTGATGCCACCACCATCGGAAACCATGAGTTTGACTATCGCCCCCAAGGCTTTGCCAGCATGTTAAAGGCAGCAGTAACCAATCAGAAAAACGACCCCACCCTGCAGCTTCCCCAGCTGCTCTGTGCGAACATCGACTGGAGTAAAAATACTTCCTCGGATAACCTTCTGATTAAAGATGCAATGGATGCGTATGGTGCGAAGGGCTATACGGTTATCGAGCATGGTGGCGTGAAAGCGGGGATATTTGGCCTGATGGGCGTGGATTCTGCGTATTGTGCTCCTCTTTCCAGTCTTACCTTTGAAGATACTATAGAGACTGCCAAACAGGTGGTGAAAGCGTTAAAAGAGCAGAACGTGGATATCATTATCTGCCTGTCCCATAGTGGCATCTGGGATGATCTGGAGAAATCCGAGGATGAGCAGCTTGCCCTGGCTGTGCCGGAGATTGATGTGATTATCAGCGGACATACCCATTCCCAGGTGGAGGAACCAATCGTACACGGCGATACCTATGTAGTTTGTGCCGGTTCCTATGCAATCAATCTGGGACAGCTGTGCCTGACACAGAAGCCGGACGGGCGTTGGCAGATGGATCGCTATGCGTTAAATAAAGTTGCGGAAATGACCGGAACCGATGAAGAGATTACCCGGATTCTGGAGAACTACAAAGCGGTGGCCGATGAACAGTATTTCAGTAAATTCGGCTATACGGCCGACCAGGTACTGACAGAGAACACCATTACGTTCAATGATATGGAAACCATCAGTAGCATGCGTGGAGAAGACGAAGAAGGTGAACTGATTTCCGATTCCTACATTCGTAAGGTAAGGGAAGTAGAGGGAAGTAATTATACTCCTATTGCAGTAGCAGTAACCCCTTCCGGCGTTATCAGAGCTACTCTGCCCAAGGGGGACATCACGGTAGCGGATGCCTTTGAGGCAATGTCTCTGGGAATTGGTGCAGACGGCGTACCGGGCTATCCCCTGGTTTCCTTTTACCTGACCGGAAAAGAATTGCACAATGCGGCAGAAATTGATGCCTCCCTTTCCCCTTATGTTACCGGGGTGGAGCTCTTTGTCAGTGGATGTGGCTGGGCTTATAATAAACATAGGATTTTGTTAAATAAAGTAACGGATGTGTGGTTAGAACAGGAGGATGGCACGACGACACCGATCCGCAAGGACGATCAGCTTTACCGGATTGTAACGGATCTGTATACCTGTCAGATGATCGGTGCGGTGAAAGCCCAGTCTTTCGGACTGCTTTCTGTGGAGCCCAAGGATGCTGCAGGCAATGTGGTGACGGATTATGACACCCTGATTCTCCATGATGCCCAGGGCAATGAGGTAAAAGCCTGGGTAGCACTGGCGGATTATCTGGGAAGCTTCGGTACAGACGGTCAAATTCCGGCTGACTATGAGACTCCTTTTGGACGCAAGATTATTTCCGACAGCTATAACCTCTGGGAACTGGTAAAGGCACCCAATAAGACCACCGGAATGTTAATTGGCGTGATTGTGGTATTGCTGGCACTGGTGGCCGGCATCATCGCAGGAATCTGCGCAGTGGTAAAACACATCAGAAGAAAAAAGAGAAAGTAAAGGAACCTGAAATTGAGTATTTTAAATGTAGAAAATCTGACCCACGGATTTGGCGACCGCGCCATTTTCGACAACGTTTCCTTTCGCCTGCTAAAGGGCGAACACATCGGACTCATCGGAGCCAACGGCGAAGGAAAGTCCACCTTTATGAGCATCATTACCGGGAAATTACAGCCGGATGAGGGTAAAATCGAGTGGGCAAAAAATGTACGGGTTGGCTATCTTGATCAGCATACGGTATTGGAAAAAGGACAGACGGTACGGGATGTATTATCCAGTGCCTTTGCCTGGCTCTATGACATGGAAGCCCAGATGAACGAAATCTGCGACCGGATGGGAGAAGCAGATGAGCAGGAACTGGAGCAGTTGATGGAGGAACTTTCTGTCATCCAGGACATGCTCACCAACCACGACTTTTACATGATTGATGCCAAAGTGGACGAAGTGGCACGGGCACTGGGACTGATGGAAATCGGTATGGACAGAGATGTGACGGAACTTTCCGGCGGTCAGCGAACCAAAGTGCTTTTGGGTAAACTGCTCTTGGCGAAGCCGGACATCCTCCTGTTGGATGAGCCCACCAACTATCTGGATGTGGAGCATATTGAATGGCTGAAACGGTATCTTAATGACTATGAGAATGCTTTTATTCTCATTTCCCACGATATCCCTTTCTTAAACAGCGTGGTCAATCTCATTTATCACATGGACAACCTGCAGCTGAACCGCTATGTGGGTAATTACGATAAATTTGAGGAAGTTTATGCAGTGAAGAAGGCACAGCTGGAGGCTGCTTATAATAAGCAGCAGAAGGAAATTGCGGACTTAAAGGATTTCGTAGCACGGAACAAGGCAAGAGTAGCAACCCGAAATATGGCGATGTCCCGGCAGAAAAAGCTGGACAAGATGGATGTCATCGAGCTGGCGGCAGAGAAACCCAAGCCGGAGTTTCACTTTAAGGAGGCACGGACGCCCCGACGCTATATTTTTACCACCAAAGGATTGGTGATCGGCTATGAGGAACCCTTGTCCAGACCTTTGGATCTGGAAATGGAGCGGGGACAGAAAATCGTGCTCACCGGTGCCAACGGTATCGGAAAAACCACCCTGTTAAAGAGCATTCTGGGACTGATTCCTCCGCTGGCAGGAGAAGTGGAACAAGGGGATTACCTGGAAATCGGCTATTTTGAGCAGGAGATGGACAAGAATATTTCTACCACCTGTATCGAAGAAATCTGGAAGGATTTTCCTGCCTTTACCCAGTATGAGGTGCGTTCTGCTCTGGCAAAATGCGGATTGACCACCAAGCACATCGAGAGTCTGGTGAAGGTACTCAGCGGTGGCGAGCAGGCAAAGGTCAGATTATGTAAACTAATCAACCGCCCCACCAATATCCTTCTCCTGGATGAGCCCACCAACCACCTGGATGTAGATGCCAAAACGGAACTGAAACGGGCATTGCAGGAGTATAAGGGCAGCATCCTCATGGTATGTCACGAACCGGAATTTTACGAGGGACTGGCAACGGATGTGTGGGACTGCACCAAGTGGTCTACCAGAGTGTAAAAGGAGTAAAAGATGATCGGTATGGAACAAAATATTCTCCTGTGGATACAGGACAACGTAAGAAATGATTTCTTAACTCCGTTTTTCGTGGTGATTACCAGTCTGGGAAATGCGGGAATGCTGTGGATTTTGATTACATTAGGTTTACTCATTCCGAAAAAGACGCGAAAAGTGGGAATTCTATGCGCGGTCTCCCTACTGTTCTCATTTCTGATTGACAATATCCTGTTAAAAAATCTGGTGGCGCGAACCAGACCTTATGAGGTGATCGAGGGACTAACCTATCTTGTGAAAAAGCCGGTGGATTATTCCTTCCCTTCCGGGCATACGGGGACATCCTTTGCGGCAGCCGTTGTGCTGTTTTTGAGTTATCCGAAAAAATACAGCTTCTGGTTTCTGGTGCTAGCGTTCCTGATTGGTTTCTCCAGACTTTATGTGGGAGTTCATTACCCAACGGATGTGCTGGCGGGAGCCCTTATCGGCACTGTAATCGCGGTTTGTGTATACATAGTAGGAACGAAAGCCCAAGGTAAAAAAATGGCGTGATGCAAAGGAAATTCGTTATGAAAAAGATTGCAGCTTATTTAAAAAAAGAAGTCGTACTGTGTATTGCTATTATACTGGCTGTCTTGTCTATGTTTATCATAAGACCGGACAGTCAGTATTTGTCGTATATTGATTTTCGTACCCTGGCGATTTTGTTCTGTCTGATGACCATTGTGGCCGGCTTTAAGGAACTGGGCTTTTTTGATTTGCTGGCAGAGAAGCTGTTGAAGGCAGCAGGAAGCCTGCGGGCAACGGTGTTGGTATTGGTTTTCCTATGCTTTTTTCTGTCCATGGTTATCACCAATGATGTGGCACTGATTACTTTTGTTCCTTTTACCATTACGGTGCTGCATAAGATGGGAGAAGAAGTCCGACGAAAATGGATGCTTCAGGTGGTGGTCATGCAGACGATTGCGGCGAATCTGGGCAGCATGTTTACACCCATTGGAAATCCGCAAAACCTGTATTTGTTTGGTTTGACCGATTTTACCACACTGGATTTTCTGAAATTCATGTTTCCTTATATGGGAGTATCCTTTTTGCTGTTGACAGGTTGGATCTTTCTCGCTGCCGGTGGAAAGAAAGAGCGGGGGATGGCAGGGGAACCGACGGAGTATGTCACAGTGGATTCCTGCGGAAATCGAATCGAAAAGACAATTGTTTACAGTCTTTTACTGTTTTTGAGTCTGTTGACGGTGGGAAGGATTCTGCCCTACTGGATTGCTTTTGTCTGTGTCTTGCTTTACACCCTATTGCGGAATCACTCGCTACTGCGGAAGGTGGACTATTCTCTGCTGGGAACCTTTGCGGCGTTGTTTATTTTTATCGGAAATCTTGGACGAATTCAGGTGTTTCACGATTTTCTTTTGAAAATCATTACAGGACGGGAAGTCATCACAGCCATAATTGCCAGTCAGGTGATGAGCAATGTACCGGCAGCGATTCTTCTGTCAGGCTTTACGGAGAATGTAAGGGGATTGATTGTGGGAACCAATCTGGGAGGCCTGGGAACCTTGATTGCCTCTATGGCAAGCCTGATCAGTTTTAAATACGTAGCAGAGGAAGCAGGATGGGAGAAAGGCAGATACCTTTGGCTTTTTACAGTGGCCAACCTGGTGTTTCTGGCATTGCTGCTGGGAGTGGCAGGCGTTTTAGGGCAATTTTAAAAGATTGTCCGGCACTTGGTTTACATAATTTTGATATCGACCTATAAGTTCTATGAGTTTTCGCTCCTTATAGGTTGCATTGGAGATAGTTTTAGCAGACTTGACCTATAAGGAGGTATGAATATGGTTCCTTATAGGTTATTTTTTTGATAATCTTTGTATTTTTGACCTATAAGGAGCCGTGAACATCTCTTCTTATAGGTTAAATTTCTATTTACAAGTCTTAAATGCGCCAAAAAGAACCTATAAAAGGCACAGTGATATATGCCTTATAGGTTGCTTGCCAATTCATCACACTTGTTGGAAGCATTTTACGATTTAGAAATTCGCTTTACGGTTTTACAATTTTCAATATATTGAAAAAATTAAAAATAAATGAAAAGTCTAATCCCCCAGCTATGCTGGGGAGAATAGTGTAAGTGGAAACGGTGAGGATATCAATAAAAAACCTCCTATGTTAATATGAGAATGGTGTCGCAAGCCAAACTCAAACATAGGAGGTGGTCCTAATGGACAACAGAAGCATATCACATACTAGATGGAAATGCCAATATCATATAGT
>USSP01000068.1 GCA_900557385.1 uncultured Lachnospiraceae bacterium | reverse complement strand
ATTTGAACCCTCAAAGCCCCCCCCCCCGCCACACAGACAGCACCCGGCTGGTGCTGTCAGGCACCGAAATCGGCGTAGCTGTCGTATAGCTGATAGTATTTCTTTTTCGCCCGGAAGAACTCGCTACCCACTTTTTCCTTCATAGGATACCAAACTTTGACGCACACAAATAACTTCCCTCCGGCGAAGAGAGAGAATATTTTGCCCCATATACCGAAATTAGACACTTTCCGGTGTATACATTCGTATTCGATCAATGCCCGGATCTGGCGATCAAGCATCTTGTCGAACTGCGCTACTAATATAACATCGTAGCCATATTTGCGGTGTTGTGTAAAGAATGAAAGCCAGTCACCACGCCCGGCTGCGTTCCAATCCCGGCTATTAAAAAGAATCTGTGATTCGTCAATCACAAGGGTAATCGCCCCTTCATGGAACTTATGACACTGAAACCAATTCCGGGAGAAATTGATCAGTCTTTCCGGAGTCAAATCAATGTTATTTATGTACAAGTAATGCGGATTCTTTCCGCAGTCCTGCCAGCGAAATGTAAAATTTGCAATCACAGGTTTCCCGGCACGAAGCCGCCAGTACAGTTTATCGGCTGTATGCAGGCTTTTTCCCGAGCCAGGCGTACCGGAATAAAGATAAATCAATTAATCACTCCAATCTTTCCAGTCCAACTATTCAGAAACGGCATACCGTCTATATGAAATAAATATTTTGCGGTCAATAATGCCGCTAAAATGATCAGCAGGACAGCCCACCATGGGAGATCATTGATGTGCATTTTAACGTCCCCCCTTATTTTTAGAATTACTCTTATGCACTACAAAGAGAATAAAAGATAACAGCGCAATTACTATTACATAAACAATTAAAAATTTTTTCAATCCTAGTTTAAAAATAAGATATGTGCCTATTTGAAATAAGACAACTATCATGATAATAAATATACAAAACTGTTTACTATTCAATTATACTACCTCCTTTTATAGGAGTAGTATATCATGTCATATAATGACAATCAATCACCGATCATTTTAACCCAGCGCATTATTATACTATAAATATAAAATACACCTACAGCAGTTACCCACGTCAGCAGGATCTTAATGAAGCTACCAACCGGAATAAACCAATTTAGATAGCCTAAATAATCTAAGTTTCCTAAGCTGTCTAAATACTTATCAAACGGAGAAGTCGGCAAGACGGATAAGATTATAGCACCGAACTTCTTAATGATTTCCAGAAACCACTCCAGCATAGTATCACCCCCTCAAATAGATCCGTCTGGTCGCAGTTGCTAAGCCGATAATAAACAATAAACACTCCATCCGGCGCAGAATCGCCGCCACAGAATTAAACTTGTTAAGATTTATATCAATAGTATAGCTTTTGCTTTTCGTATAATAAAACTTATAATGAACAACCGGAGCGGTAGGAGTAGCGTCCAACAGTTTTACAGCCTTGTAAATGTCAAAAGGAATACAGAAAGGGAAAAGCTTACGGAAATCCAACGTATAATCTTTTACATCATCGTCTATTTTCATATCTCCCGAGCCGCCCCCGGGATCTTGTGGATCGGCAGGCACAGCAGGATCTTGAATAGCCGGGAGCGGATATGCTAATGAGCCACTTACCGGCAAAGCGGTATCTTTGTCCAATTCCTGCGCCTTATCCTGCTCATTTACCCATTCCATGCCACTCACATACTCCTGCGGTATAGATATAACTGTTCCATCCTCAAATGTGATTGTAACGTTTCCGGCGGCATCTACATCATAACCAACAATTGTACCATCGTGGTATGCCGACCAGTCTTTAGCATTTGACGGATCATAATCATTCGCAAGATCTGAACCGATCGTTATAACATCAGAAGCGTTAGCTACTTCCTCCCATGTGGTATCTCCTGTGGCTACACCGCCTAAAAGGTCATACCAATCATCATAACCAAGCTTACCCGGTATGTCTGCACCAATAGACACTTGTCCTTGTTTGCCGTTAGGATCGCAGATATCCCAAGTCCCTTCCGGTCGGTTGTACGGAAGATCTGAACCAACTGCAACATAATCGGATGGATTTGCCACACCCGGCACGTCTGTTGTTCCGGCTGGAGTTGATGTTGTACCCCACATAGGAATATTATATTCCCATAAGTTTCCGACTTCCCACAATTTATACAAACTAGCATTTCTTGCAACAATACTTGGATTGTATTCAAACTGTAATTCGCCAGTTATATAATTATAATCAATACATTTTCTTTTTACGATTTCAACACATCCCTGCAATACTTCGCCTGTTAAATAATCACGCACTTGAAGAAATCCCTGATCATTTCGACATAATACTGCAGTAGCACATTCATTCGCTAATGTAGCACCCTCTAATATCACTGAAACTGTTTCATAATATGTTCCATTTTCTCTATTCTCTGTTCTTCCAACTAAAAACTCTCCATCTTGAAACAGCGGATAACCGCCTAAGGTGTCGGGCATGGCAGAACTTCCGCCTATAGCATTTCTTATATCATTTACAAAGTCCTGAAACCATCGCCACGCTTCACTGGTAGTATCTATAACGCCACCCCCAGCAGATTCCAGCCAATCATCGATAACGGCTCGAGCGTGTGCAGCATTATTTCTTTCTTGCTCTGCAGCAGATACATTATTATTTAAAGCCTGTGTTGAATACCGAACAAAATCATCCTTCATTTTTTGCCCGGTTTCATCATAAAATTTCTTTAATTCTTCATTCATCTTGGTATCCAGTTCTTTTAACAGGTTCTCCGGAGTGTCTGTTTTATGAAGTGCAGAATCCAGTACGGTATTCAGACCATCCCATAACTCCTGTCCAACGGGAACAGGAGGACGAATCTCGCCATGCTCAAGTTCCTGTAAAAAGATGTCCATTACTTCGTTACCGGCAAATACGGTTTCGTTTACGCTCTTCACGGGGGAGAAGCTGGAACTTACGGAAGCCATCTCGGTCTGTGCTTCCACGCTGATGAGATATTTCAGGAAATCAATGGAAGCTTCCTGGTTTTTCGCACCCTTAGGAATGGTCCATCCCCAGCCACCGATCATGTTCTTGCTCTGTCCGGCTTCCTTGGAAGGAATAGGCGTCACACCATAATTCAAATCCGGATTGTAGGTTGCCATGTTGGAAATATCAAAGTTACCACGAACTGCCATCGCCAGCTGACCGGTTACGAAAGGATCCTCTGCTCCGGTACCCAGACCACTTGCAAAGTTAACAAAATCCTCGCCGCCCATCTTGTCAGCATAATCAACTTCCCACTGTACGGCCTCGATATTCTTAGGGTCTGCAATGGTTAATACGTTATTCTCTTTATCATAGAAACTGCCGCCAAAGTTCCAGCCCCAGCAATAGATCGGCTTACCAGCAAACTGCCAGGGGATAAATCCAGCCTGCTTATAGTTCGCGCCGTCACGGATGGTCAGTTTTTCTGCCATTTCTGTCAGTTCATCAATGGTTGTAGGCGGATTTTCAGGATCCAGTCCTGCTGCCTCAAACAAATCTTTATTATAGAACAGTACACGGGCATCTCCATTATAAGGGATAGAATAGGTAACTCCCTTATACTGGGAACCCTCCAACGCCCACTCATAAATGCCATCCAGGGAAAGTCCCACGCTGTCCATCAGATCATCCAGGGGTACCAATGCATCCTGTGCTGCCCAGCCTGCTACCTGGAAATTGTCCAGTAATGCAATCTCAGGCGGATTTCCTGCTGCGATGGCAGCCATCAGCTTATCCATAGTCTGGGTATTACCACTTGCCTGGTTCGCTACGAATCCAAGATTTACCTGGATATTTTTATCATTGGTTTCATTGTACTTATCCACGAGGGATTGCATAGCATCCAGACCAGGACCTGCTCCCCATGTGTGCCATACGGTCAGTTCAATCTTCTCACCGGAAGCTGCCGTATCCTCTGTCTGTGCTGTACTCTCTGTTGTAGCAGAAGTTGCAGCGTTTTCTGTCTTGCTTTCTGTTGTCGTTGAACTGCCGCATCCGGTCATAGCACCGAGAGTAAGAGCAGCAACTGCAGTCAGAGCAATTGTTTGTTTTACTAATTTCATAAATAATCCTCCATTCTTCTATCTTAAGCGGAAAATTTCCCCGCTCAGAGCACATTGTTTGTTATTCTCACATGTCTACATGAAATACTGGGATACATGATCACGGGTCTTTAAGATTCCTCGTTTTACTTTATCTTCTGTTCCTTCCCAAACAGGATCCTCATGTTCAATACAAATGGTTTTATCATATCCAATCTGATAAAGAGAATCCACAATACGGTTCCAATCCAAATCCCCCAGTCCGGGCAGACGATGCTGCCACCACTTGCTGCTCTGCATGGTTCCGTAAAGTTTCAGCTTTTCAAAATCCACATGGGTGTCTTTGGCATGTACATGGAAAATTTTATCTTTAAACTTGAAAATATTCTCATAGGGATCAATCATCTGCCATACCAGATGAGAAGGGTCATAGCAGAGCCCAATTCGATCACTGTCCAGGCGGTCGAACAGCGCCTGCCACAGATCCGGGCTGGTAGCGATATTACCCATCATCGGACAGTTCTCCCAACACAGACGTACATTGTGTTTTTCTGCCTCTTCCAGAAACTCCTTTGCCAGTTCTGTGCAGGCATCCAGGCTCTTTTCCGGCTGAAATCCCATTCCTTCAAAGGCATCTCTTGTCACTCCGGTAGAACAGACAATCTTTTCGATGCCCAATGCCCCGGCGAAACGGATTCGCTCTTTTAAAGCCTCCTGATGCATGTGGGCTTCTTCCGTATCTTCGCTGAGGAAGTTTCGGCAATAAATCATTGTTTTGATTTCTACTTTGCCTTCTCCGAGTACTTCCTCAAATACTTTCTGATCCATGGGAATTGCCGGTCCCACATCCAGTTCATGAATATCGTTAGCGGCCGCCCAGTCTGCAATCGTCTTTAAATCCGTGATTCCCAGATTCGTCAGGCTATTGGTCAAAAGACTCATTCTCATAATTTGCATCTTCCTCCTATATGTATGTTTTTCTCTTAAAGTTCAATCGTGCATCCGGTTTCACTGGATTCCATGATTTTATCCAGAATCTCCTGAATATATAAAGCGCGGTCAAAATTCCGGTCAGGCTGTTTACCGTTTTTGATGCATTCAATAAATTCTTTCGTTTCTGCATTGAACCAGGGACTTACTACCATCTCCTCCGGCACCTGGATAATCTCTGCATCACCGTTATATCCACCATCTTTATCCTTGAAGAATACCTCTACTTCGTTGGGCTTATCATCACGGAAAAGCATCATACCGCCTTCACCGTAAACCTCAATGGTATGTCGGCGTACTCCCAGACGGCTTGCCATAAAGGATGCCAGTGTCCCGCTTTCAAACTCAATATTGAAAGCTGCATTATCATCGTTCGTTACTTTTCCTTTTCCTTCCTCGAAAATCTTGTCTCTCTCGGGAATTGTACAGCTTACCATACCCTGTACAGCCTTGATATTTCCGCTCACTCCGTGAAGTGTCCAGTCACACAGATCCAGCATGTGGCATCCAAAATCCGCTAACGCACCGGTTCCGGAAAGGTCTTTCTGCATACGCCATTCCAACTTCACCTGGGGATTTGCGATACGGCAGCCACCTAGTGTCTCACGCCATGTAAAAATCCGTCCCAGCTTTCCTGCATCGATCTGTTGTTTCATCCAACGCACTGCCGGAATTCCGCGATAGCTGAATCCGATCATTTTTATGCGATCTGTGCATTTTCCGTATTTCACTGCCTGCATACAGGCATCTGCACTGGTACTCAGCGGCTTCTCACATAAAACATGTTTTCCCTTTTCCAGAGCACGAATAACGAGGGGAACGTGTGCGTAATTGGGTGTTACAATGCTCACTGCAGCTACCGCATCTAATAACTCATCGAAAGTCTCACAGATTTTTACATCCAATCCTTTTTCTTTTGCCCACTGCGCTGCACGTCCCGGCACAATATCATACAGTGCAACTAACTCACAATCTTCTCCACAGGTCTGATACCCAATCACATGTGCATTGGCCATACCTACGGTATAGCCGGTTCCGGCGATACCTACTTTAATCTTTTCCATAAAAATCCTCCTTACCTAGGAATTTGTCCTATGAAGTTTTTATTTCGTTTTTAGCAAACGGAACATTTCTGTCTTATAATTCTCCACGCCCGGCTGGTCGAAAGGATCTACCCCGAGCAGCACTGCTGAATAATAGCATACTATGAAATAGAAATACAGCAGTTCTCCAATATTTTCCGCATCCATTTTTTCCAGTTCCAGAATCATGCAGGGAACCTGTCCTTCACTATGTGCCCGCACCGTAGCCTTGTAAGCACATTCGTTAATCTCATGAAAGGTTTTTCCATCCAGATAGTCAAATCCATCTTCCACTTCGTTTTCCGGATCAACTGCCTTGTCTGCCGGAGGCGTTCCCAGATGAATAAAGGTTTCCATCATCTGACGTTTCCCCTGTTGCAGATACTGTCCTACCGAATGTAAATCTTCGGAAAAGGAACATACCACCGGGAAAAGAGCTGTATGGTTCTTGCCCTCACTCTCTGCAAAGAGTTGGCGCCACCATCTTCCAAATGCCTCAAACTGCGGTTCGAAGAAAGAAAGAACTTCGATTCCATAACCTTTCTCCATCAAGGCGTCTCTGGTAATCGCATAGCGTTTCGCATTCTTGCGGAGCTCTCCGTCATTCCGATATTCGTTTTCTGCTTTTTTTGCTCCTTTGACCAGTTTTCGGATATCAATTCCTGCCACAGCTATCGGCAGCAGACCTACCGGTGTAAATACGGAATATCTTCCTCCTACCTGATCTGGGAAAGGCAAGTAACGGTAATGGTTTTCTTCACTGATCCGATGTAAGGCGCCGTCTCCGATTGTCGGAGTCGTAATAATGCGTCTTGCCGCTTCCTCTTTGGAATAACGACTCTCCATATAATGCCGCAACATGCGGAATGTCAATCCCGGCTCTAATGTTTTAAAATTCTTTGCAATGACATTAATGTATACAGAACGGTTCCCGATGCGCTTTAACAGATTTTCATAATAAGATGCCGAAAGGTTCAGCGCCGCATATAAGATTTCCGGTGATCCCGCTGCCGCATCCTGGGGTGACAGCGCATCAATCACTGCTCTTGCTCCCTGATTGGAACCACCTAAACCGACTACCACGAAAACCTCTGCGTTCTCACGTATCTCCGCTGCCAGTTCCTCTATTTTGGTACACATGACATCATCAGCCCACTCATCAACATGAACCCAGTCAAGCATATCGCTGTGATATAGGTTTTCATCTACTATTTTCAGTTCGTTTTCATGATTCTTTGCATAGTCTTCATATTCCTGAGGAGTTAAATATTGTTCTGTATACTGTGTACTAAGCTTCATTCTTGTGCCCCTCCATTAGTTAATTGGCTTAACTAATATATTAGTCATGCAAGGGGTCTTTGTCAATGCTATTTGTTCTTATTTTCCATTATTCACAGTTTTTACTTCGTTGTTTTGTGCATATTGTTGTTTTCATTGTCAATAATTGATTATTTCATTTAACTTATTTGGTACCTAAGTCGCACCCAAAAAAGACTGTCATGCTTGTCTATTAACACAAGCATGACAGTCTTTTTTCGTATTGCACCTATGCAAATTTCTCTAGAATTCCACTTTACGATGCTCTTTTGCCGAAGTATATAACCCCAGCACCAGTTCCAGGGTTTTTGTCGCATCCCGTGGATCTACGGATACCGGTTGTCCCTGTGCAAGTTTCTCATAGAAATCTCTGATCTGCACCGTGTGATAAGATCCCCAGTAGCTCTCTCCCGTCTCACTGTTTGTTTTCGGCATTACCTTGTAAGGTTTCTGTCCCTCCAGTTCAATCTCCATCTCCGATTCTGTTAACAGGCAGCGGCCTTTTTCTCCACTGATCTCGATCCGGATCGGACTGTTCTTTATGTAATAATTGCAGGCAGAAAAAGCATAAACAGCACCGTTTTCAAACGTGATGGCAGCATCCGCTTCATCTTCCACTTCAATATTCGTCAGAATACGTCGAGCAATATGTCCCTGTATGTTTTTCGCTTCACAGCCCATCATATAGCGTACCAGGTCAATGCTGTGAATTGCCTGGTCAATCACAACACCGCCGCCTTCTTTTTCCCAGCTGCCCTTCCAGTCACATTCATAGTAGGAGGACGGACGATGCCAGTTTAAGCTGCTCCAGGCTCCGCAGATCCGTCCAAATGCGCCTGATTGAATCAGACGTTTTGCCTCCTGTACGCCTTCAATATAACGGTTCTGGAAAATAACCCCAAGCTGTCTGTTGCAGGCTTTGGCCGTATCCATCATCTCCTGTGCATCGCTTAAAGAAAGTGCAATCGGTTTTTCTGTCAGCACATGGCATCCTGCCTTTAAGCTTGCAATGACATGCTTCTTATGTAAAAAATGAGGCGTACATACATGTACAACATCCGGTTTTGACGCCAACATGTCCTCCAGTTTATTGCTGGCCTGACAGC
>USSP01000067.1 GCA_900557385.1 uncultured Lachnospiraceae bacterium | reverse complement strand
CGCGCACTTGACACAAACTCGTTATGCGCAAAAAACGTGCGCAGAAAGGAGGTTAACTATGAAATTTTCATTGGAGGAACACTTTCCGTATGTCCTGCTGGCATTGCTGGTGTTGGCGGTGTTTTACGGCATTTATTTTGGAAAGATGTTGGTACAAAAGAAGCATGGCATTCGCACACATCAGATAGGACGCAGAAAAGAAAAAGGTCTGCATACTGTGGAAACGCTCATGAGCATTGCTACTCTCGGCGCTCCTGTCGCACAGCTTTTATCCATTGCATTTGGGTGGAACTGGTTGCCTGCAAACGCCCGTTTCACCGGATTCTGCATCGGAATGCTGGGCGATGCTGTTTTCCTGCTTTCTGTTCTGTGCATGAAGGATAGCTGGCGGGCAGGCATTCCTGACAAGGACAAAACCGAGTTGGTCACCACCGGTATTTACCGGTACAGCCGAAATCCGGCTTTCCTGGGCTTTGACTTTATGTATATCGGTGTGCTTCTGATGTATGGAAACCTGCTGACTCTTGCTTTTTCTGTGTTTGCCATGGTGATGCTTCACTTGCAGATTTTGCAGGAAGAGCGCTATCTTGAAAACAGTTTTGGAGCAGCTTACACAGCATATAAAAAGCAGGTATTTCGCTATCTTGGTAGAAAGCCGGTAAAATAGAGACATAAATACAACTATATTTAATAAAACTTCATTCTGCGTGTTAAGGAAAGTTTGGTGTTAAGGAAAGTTGGTCGTAGGCCAACTTTCTTTGTGTTACAATATGTTAAAAATAGTTGCAAAGGAAGAATATAAAAAATGAGAAAAGCATACATAGATAACATCCGTTGGATGACCGTTGTTCTTGTTGTCATTTATCATGCCATTTATATGTTTAATGGAGTGCAGCCCTTCGGTGTGGTTGGACCCTTTAAAGAGCAGCAATGGCAGGATGGTTTTCAATATCTGGTCTATCCCTGGTTTATGGCATTATTGTTCGTTGTATCAGGGATGAGTGGGAGATATTATCTGGAGCATCATGATACCGGACAATTCTTACGGGATAAAACCCGAAAGCTATTGGTTCCGTCCACGATTGGGCTGTTGGTTTTTCAATGGATTCTGGGTATTTATAATATGAGAATCGGCGGAACAGTAGTTGACTTTGCGGCTATTCCCAAGCCGGTTTTCTACCTCATTGCAGCCATATCGGGAGTGGGTGTGCTGGGAATAAAAGGGGAAAAGAGGAAGGTTTAAGGAGAATCTGCCATTTTTCTGCGATGCTTGCAGGTTGTCAAAATAGGGGGAAAACTCTTATACTTTATCTATCCGCAAAATAAAATGTAAAAGGGAATAGATAAGGAGGAAATTATGGAGCAGCTGCAATTGACTGCTACCAAAGATAATGAAAATTTATACCGGATTTTGGGAGATTTAATGGACACCGAGCGGGAATTTCAGATTATGATTACGGTGCCTGCAGGAAAAACAGGGGATTTAAAAAGAGGAGAAAAAAGAACAGGCAAGGAAGAAAATAAGGAAAATCATCACAGAGAGGGAACCGTATTCCGCAGTGCATCGGCATGTTCCATTGTGGATGTGCCGGCAAAGGAGAAACAAGAGCCGGAGGTACATGATCTGGAAAAGGATGTGACGGACATGATCCATGAAATCGGTGTTCCGGCACATATCAAGGGATATCAGTATTTGCGGGAAGCAATCATGATGTCGGTGACCGATGTAGAGATGTTGGGATCGATTACCAAGGTTCTGTATCCTACGATTGCCAGAAAATATCAGACGACTTCCAGCAGAGTGGAACGTGCCATTCGCCATGCGATTGAGGTGGCATGGTCCAGGGGGAGAATGGAAACGTTGGAGTCTTTGTTTGGCTACACCATCAATGTAGGGAAGGGAAAACCCACCAATTCAGAATTTATTGCACTCATTGCGGATAAAATCCGTCTTCAATATCGAAATTAGACTTTTAAAGCACCCTCCGATGTTGTATAATCTTGGTAAGTTTATCAGTAAACAGTAAACTGGAGTATAGAAACAGCAAGGGAGAACGTTCATGAAGAAAATTCTTTTTGCAGCATCAGAGGGTGTGCCTTTTATTAAGACCGGCGGTCTGGCGGATGTGGTAGGATCTCTGCCCAAGTGTATTGATAAAAAATATTTTGATGTCAGGGTGATCCTTCCCAAATATTCCTGTATGAAACAGGAGATGAAGGATAAACTGAAATACCGTGCCCATTTTTATATGGATTTTAACTGGAAGAATGTCTATGTTGGAATTCTGGAAGCAGAAGTAGACGGTGTACAGTACTATTTTATTGATAATGAGGACTATTTTACGGATTTTAAGCCTTACGGAGAGAATGCACTCTGGGAGATTGAGAAGTTTGCGTTTTTCAGCAAGGCTGTGTTGTCTGCTTTACCCATGTTGGAGTTCAGACCGGATGTCATTCACTGCCATGACTGGCAGACAGGTCTCATTCCGGTATATCTTAATGAACGTTTTCAGGCGAATGAATTTTACCGTGGCATTAAGACCGTTATGACGATTCATAATTTGAAATTCCAGGGAAAATGGGGAATTAAAGAGGTCATGAGTATTACCGGACTGCCGGAATATTATTTTACTTCGGATAAGCTGGAGGCTTATAAGGATGCGAATCTGTTAAAGGGTGGATTGGTGTTTGCGGATGCGATTACCACCGTAAGTAATACTTATGCGGAAGAGATTAAAACAGATTTTTACGGGGAAGGCTTAAACGGACTTCTTTGTGCCAGAAGCGGAGATTTGCGGGGAATTGTGAATGGTATCGATTATGATGAGTTTAACCCGGATACCGATGCGTATATTAATACCCATTACAATGTAGATAACTTCCGTAAAATGAAAATCAAAAATAAACATGCACTGCAGGAGGAACTGGGATTAGATCATAACGATAAGACCATGTTGATTGGTATCGTGTCCCGTTTGACAGATCAGAAGGGATTTGACCTGATTGCCTATGTGATGGATGAAATCTGCCAGGATAATGTGCAGATTGTCGTCCTGGGAACGGGAGAGGAACGATATGAGAATATGTTCCGCCATTTTGACTGGAAATATAATGGAAAGGTTTCTGCCAATATTTATTATTCGGAGGCTTTGTCCCACAAGATTTATGCATCCTGTGATGCGTTCCTGATGCCGTCTTTGTTTGAACCCTGCGGTTTAAGCCAGCTGATGAGCTTACGATATGGCACCGTTCCTATTGTCAGGGAAACCGGCGGACTTAAGGATACAGTGGAGCCTTACAATGAATACGAAGGAAAGGGTACAGGTTTCAGCTTTGCCAATTACAATGCTCATGAAATGCTGTCTGCCATTCGGTATGCGGAGCGGATCTATTATGACCACAAGCGTGACTGGAATAAAATCGTGGAACGTGGCATGAGGGCAGATTTTTCATGGGATGTATCCGCAAAGAAATACCAGGAAATGTATGACTGGCTTTGTGAGTAAGAAAAGGCTGAGAGTTTTTATATGTCAGAGCAATCCAGAAAAAAAGCAGGTGGATTTGTAATCCAGGCCGGAATCCTGGCGCTTTCCGGTATTATTGTCAGAATCATAGGGCTCCTTTACCGGAGCCCTTTAACCAGTATTATAGGAGATGAGGGCAATGGTTATTATAGCTATGCCTATAATATCTATGCCATTATTCTTCTGATTTCTTCTTATAGTATTCCATCGGCATTATCAAAAGTATTGGCACAAAGGCTCACTTTTAAGGAGTATCGAAATGCCCACAAGGTATTTCAATGTGCGTTGATTTATGTGGTGGTAGTTGGCGGCGGGGCAAGCCTCGTTGCTTTTTTTGCTGCTCCTTATTTGGTAGGAACGAATTCTGTACGGGTATTGCGGGTATTTGCTCCCACGATTTTTCTTTCCGGTCTGGTGGGAGTGCTGCGCGGTTATTTCCAGGCTTATGGAAGTATGGTGCAGACCTCCATTTCCCAGATCTTAGAGCAGATTATCAATGCAGTGGTTTCTGTGGGAGCGGCATGGTATCTGATTGCCCATGTGGCAGGTACGGGAGCGGATGATACAACCCGTGCCATCTATGGAGCCATGGGCGGTGCGTTGGGAACCGGAGCCGGTGTAGTGACGGCTTTGTTATTTATGGTATGGGTCTATGTATTGAACATGCCGGGAATGAAACGGAGAATGGAGAGGGATCATAAAGCTGAAGAAAGCCGTAAGGAGATTTTCCGGGTCATTCTTTCCATCGTGACACCCTTTATTCTCAGTACTTTCATTTATAATCTGTCCACTTCTCTAAACCAGACGATTTATGAGCGTTTTTATACAAACGTGCGGGGAATGGCAGAGTCAGAGGTAGCAACCTTTTATGGAATTTATTCCGGTAAAGCGGTCGTGATCAGTAATATCCCCATAGCCATGGCATCCGCTATGTGTTCTGCCATTATTCCCACAGTAGCTGCAAGCTTTGCAAGAGGGGAGAAAAAAGAAACCAGACGAAATGTAAAGAAAGCAGTGAAGGTGACCATGCTGATTGCGATTCCCTGTGCAGTGGGGCTTGGAGTGCTGGCAAGACCTGTCACCCAGCTTTTGTTCTGGCAGAAAAATTCTTTGAACACAGCATCCAACGTTTTGGCCGCATTATCGGTTACGGTTATTTTCTATTGCCTTTCTACTTTAACCAATGGTGTATTGCAGGGAATCGGAAAAGTAACGATTCCTGTACGGAATGCGGCAATCGCATTGGTTTTACAGACAGGAACACTGAGTGTCCTGCTGTATTTTACTGACTTAAATCTTTACGCGCTGGTCATTGCAGCGATTGTTTACTCTCTGAGTATGTGTGTGATGAATCAGCTTGCAGTGCGTAAATATTTGAAATACAAGCAGGAGATATTCCGCACCTTCTGGCTGCCTTTTATGTCGGCAGCAATTATGGGAGCGGTAGCGTGGCTGGTGTACCGGGGCGTGTCCATGCTGGCAGGGTTTGTATTGGCAGATGGCAGTTACCTGCGGAATCTCATTGCTGCCGGCGTGGCTATTCTGGTGGCAGTGATTGTCTATGCGTTCTGCGTTATCCGCTTTAAGGCGGTGACCAAGGAGGAGCTGCTGGCAATGCCCAAGGGTACGGCGATTGTCCGGGTAGCACAGAAACTGCATTTACTGTAGGTGGAATCCCGTGGCTGCAGTCCCACTAGGAACTGCTGTAGCATAATTGCGGCGTGAAAACAATAATAGACTCATGAGTTGAAAACTTATGAGTTGATAAATGAAGAAAATCACAGGAGCAATTTCGATGGAAAGAAAACGAACTATTGGAGCCAACATGCCGGAGCTACCTGGTTCGTGTGAACCTATAAAAGTTGAGTTATTGGACTCCTTATATGTTCTTTGGAACCCTGTGAATGGATGAGGCACCTATAAAAGACTGTTCCCAGTAGTTCTTATGGGTCTTTTAGAAGGCATATAAGCGGAAAATGACGATTTTTTCAACAAATTCGACATATAAGGAACGATTTTTGTGCTGCTTATAGGTAGAGGATGTGCCAGAACTCTCAAAATCAACATATAAGATGCAGCATTTATCATGGTTTATAGGTTTTGAAGGAGAATTATGTAAACCGACATGGAACGTGGATTATTTTTCAGTTGAAGATGTAGCCTGGAGATATGAAATAATACAAAAGAAAAGAAAAAGAAGATGTTTCGTATGTTATTTTTTGTAATTGAACTTGATGATGAACAAATAATAAAAGATGGTATTATTAACTTAAATGCTGCCTATCAGACGATAGAAGACACTTTTGCCCAAAGAGATGTAACGTTACATCATAAAGATGGTAATATCAGATTTTATACAAGAAATATCGATAAACATGATTTTGAATATCTTTGGATGGTGAATGCACCTTTTAGAAAAGAATCCTGGTTTCAATATTATATTAAAACATGGACATATCTTGATATTGATGATGAAACCGATGAAATATATACAGAGGAAAACTTGTTAGAAGAATGGGTTCAAAGACCAGAAAAGCCTTAAAAACGACCGCCCAAGTCCAAAGCAGGTTAAGCCAAAACTTAAAACTGCAATGAGACCTTCAAGAGTCAACATCGGCATCCCTGCTTTGTAACAAAATCCCTACTCCACCACCTGTTGAATTCCGGAGATATCCGTATCAATCACCATAGAGTAGTTCGTGTAATAAACCACAAACCCAGGCTTTGCTCCGGCAGGTTTTTTCACATTCTTTTTCTGGAGATAGTCTACCTCCACTTTGTCCTGCTGTTTACCCTTTGAATAGAAGGCTGCCAGTCGTGCAGCCTCCTCAAAGGTACGGTCTGGCAGTTCCTGATTTTCCGACTTTACGACCACATGGGAGCCCGGCATTTTCTTGGCATGAAACCACCAGTCATTGCCGGTGGCAAATTTGAAGGTCAGTTCGTCATTCTGATAGTTATTTTTTCCCACATAGATATGAAAACCATCGGAACTGATGTAATGGAAAGGCTTACTGGTAATTTTTATTTTTTTATTGCCGCCCTTTCGACGGATGTAGCCGCTTTCGATCAGTTCCTCACGGATCTGTACCAGATCCTCCTCCTGCATGGCGATGTCCAGTGCATTGCTGATGGATTCCAGATGCTCAATTTCTGCTTTGACTTCCTGGGTCAATACAGATAAGGCTTCATAGGTACGCTTTAATTTGTTATATTTCTCAAAATAGTGCTGGGCATTCTCGGAAGGAGACAGGGTTTCATCCAATGGAATCGTAATTTCTTCATTGGTGTAATAGTTAAATGCCTGCATGGATTTGGATCCCGGTTCCACACCATAGCCATAGGTATTGATCAGTTCGCCATAGATTTTAAATTTGTCCCGTTTTTCCGTATCCTGCATCTGGTGAAGCTGTAAATCATATTTTTTTACATTACGCTCCAGAGCAGTAGCAACAATACGGCGCAGATCCGTAGATTTTTGACGAATTCTGGTGACGGTGGCTTTTTCTTCATAATAATGCTCCAGTACCTTGGAAATGGAGTCATAGGATACACGGGTCTGCTCATTGTACATGGTAAGGGGATAGGGCGCAAATTCTGCAGGGACACCATTTTCGTAAGCGATACAGGGAGCAAAAGTGTTTTCTCTTATCATAGAAAGAAAACTTTCAAAGCTCTGCCATAATGACTCTGACTCGGCGGCGGTGAGAGCGGACACAGGACGGTCGCTGTCCACACCGGCACGATGACAGATTTCCTGGGAAGTGGCAGAGGACAGTCCGGTCAGACTGGTATAAATTGCCTTATAGACCGGCTGTGCCTTTGCCGTTAAAACCTGTATAAAATCCTCCCGGGAGAGAGTCAGGGGATCCTTTTTTCCCTGGGTTTCCGGCAGAAAATAAGTCCGTCCCGGCAATACCTCACGGACAGAGCTTACTGCGGCACTCACATGTTTGATGGAATCAATAATCACGCCCTGGTCATTGCAGAAGATCAGGTTGCTGTGCTTTCCCATTAATTCCAGAATCAGATCCTTCTGGCATAAATCCCCCATTTCATCCAGATGTTCCATGGTGATGTGGATGCAGCGTTCCAGTCCCGGCTGGGTAATTTTCACAATGCGGGCATTCTGGAGATGCTTGCGCAGCAGCATGCAGAAACCCGGTGCAGTCATGGGACTGGGTTTATTTTTATCAGTGAGATAGACTAAAGGCAGGGAGGCATCGGCAGAAAGTAAAAGCCGGTACTGACCAGAGCCTGTTTTGATGGTGAGCAGAAGCTCATCAGTTTCCGGCTGTGCGATTTTATAGACACGTCCGCCCAGCAGTGTGTGGTTCAATTCACTTGTTAAAGCGGCGATAGTAATTCCGTCAAAAGCCATAGTGGTTATCCTCATATTTCCTAAATTTTTATTCCTTTAGTATACTGCAAAAAAACAGTTTGTACCACCGGAAAAATGCATACAGCAACTCCTTGACGGGATGGGAGATTTTTTCTATAATATAACGATGGGGAAAATATATGCAAAAGAGAAGGTAGCGTATGATTAAAAGCATGACAGGGTTTGGCAGATGTGAAGTATCGGAAGGAAAGCGTAAGTTTACGGTAGAGATGAAATCCGTAAACCACCGTTATCTGGATGTGAACATCAAGATGCCCAAGAAACTTAATTTCTTTGAGTCTGCCATCCGCAACGAACTGAAAACTTACATTCAGCGAGGCAAGGTAGATCTGTTTATCACATTGGAGGATTACAGTGAAAACAATGTCTGCATCAAGTACAATCATGATGTGGCAGCAGAGTACATGAAGTATCTGCAGCAAATGGCGCAGGAATTTGATCTGGACAATGATATCCGGGTGTCCACACTGTCCCGTTATCCGGAGGTCTTCGATATGGAAGAACAGACACTGGATGAAGAGGAGCTGTGGAAGGAACTGAAAAAAGCCATTGATGGTGCCTGTGAAGGTTTTGTGGAAACCAGAATCAAAGAAGGTGAAAATCTGAAAAATGATCTGGTTGACAAGTGTGACGGCATGCTGAAACTGGTGGATTTCATTGAGGAGCGTTCTCCA
>USSP01000066.1 GCA_900557385.1 uncultured Lachnospiraceae bacterium | reverse complement strand
TCCATTCATTGCTGATGTCTCCACTCCAACCTAAATGCAAGGCTCGGATACGGTTGTATTTGAAACTCATGTCACCGTCTTTGTTATAAATGGGCTTTGCAATTTTGCTGCCGATCTCCATATCACTTGTTTTTACGTAGCGCATAGTTCCCCTCCAATATAACCCAATTAAACCTATTATAAAGAAGATTCTAAGGAAAAACAATATATCGACAGAATTTTTAACATACCTTTTTGGCAATTGAAAGAGGTTGGAAAGTTTTACACAAATCTTACTTTACTTTTACGCGGCTTTGATAGTTGGGTTTTCGGGGACATGATACACTCCTGATTGTAAGAACGAAATAAGAAAAAGAAAGAATGAGGAAAATATTATGAAAAAAACAACATGTAAAGTAACCGCAACAATCGGAACCGCTATTCTCCTGGCAGTCAGTGTCGCAGGATGCGGAAATGCAGCAGGAAACACACAAACCTCTACGACTGCTGCAGCCGACCTTACCGGATCCGTTACTATGGCAGGGTCCACCTCCCTGGAGAAGCTTGCTAACGCACTGAGCGAGAGTTTCATGGCAGAATATCCCGGCGTTACCGTAAATGCAGAATTTACAGGTTCCGGCGCAGGTATCGAGTCTCTTATTGCAGGCAGTGTGGATATCGGCAACTCTTCCCGTAATTTAAAAGACGAGGAAAAGAGCCAGGGAGCAGTCGAAAATATTGTGGCAATCGACGGAATCGGAGTTATTGTTGATCCGGAGAACGGACTGGATGGTTTAACCAAAGAACAGTTAGTAGATATTTATACAGGAGTTGTTTCTAACTGGAGTGAGTTAGGCGGCACGGATGAGCCTATCGTAGTCGTAGGTCGTGAGTCCGGATCCGGTACAAGAGATGGTTTTGAAAGCATCCTGGATGTAAAAGACGCATGCGCTTATGCAAATGAACTGGATTCTACCGGTGCAGTTATTGCAAAGGTTGCTTCCACTCCCGGTGCTATCGGCTATGCATCTTTCGGCGATTTGAACGATTCTGTAAAAACACTGGCACTGGATGAAGTAATGCCTTCCATCGAGACCATCAAAGACGGCTCCTATATCTTACAGAGACCTTTCGTTATGGCTACCATGGGAGAAATCGGTGAGCAGAGTGATGCAGTACAGGCAATCTTTACCTACTTAAAGAGTGATGCAGGAAAGCAGATTGTAGAGAGCGTAGGACTGGTAACTGTTGACTAATTGCGAAGTGCAAGGGAAAAAGAATGAAAACGATTTACGCAACACATAGAAGTAAATCTGCATCTGAAAAGTGCGCCCAGGGGATTATGACCCTGTGCGCGCTTATGGCAGTTTTTGCAGTATTATCCATCACCGTCTATATGATTCAAAATGGTCTTCCGGCACTTTTGAAAGTAGGGGTCAGGGAACTGCTTTTCGAAACCGTATGGAAGCCAAGCGCAGAGAATCCAAGCTTTGGAATTCTCTATGTCATATTAACTTCCATCGTGGGTACGGCAGCCGCTATCCTTCTGGGAGTGCCCATCGGACTTCTCACGGCAGTATTCCTGGCAGAGGTGGCACCGGTCAAAGTAGCAGCTGTGGTAAAGCCTGCAGTAGAACTGCTGGCTGGTATCCCTTCGGTTATCTATGGATTACTGGGACTGATGATTTTAAATCCACTGATGTACAAATGGGAACGGGCAATTTTTGCAGGTTCCACCACGCATCAGTACACCGGTGGTGCAAATCTGATTTCTGCAGTGATTGTACTGGCAATTATGATTCTGCCTACCGTCATCAATATCAGTGAGTCAGCTTTAAAGGCAGTGCCGGCATCCCTGCGGGCTTCCTCTTATGCACTGGGAGCTACCAGGATCCAGACGATTTTCAAGGTGACAATACCTACAGCCAAATCCGGTATTATGACAGCGGTTGTTTTGGGAATCGGACGTGCAATCGGTGAGGCGATGGCAATTACCCTGGTATCGGGAAGCAGTGTAAATTTCCCTCTTCCTTTTGCCTCCGTACGATTCCTGACGACTGCCATTGTTTCCGAGATGGGATATGCCAGTGGATTGCACAGACAGGTTCTGTTTACCATTGGACTGGTGCTGTTTGCTTTTATCATGCTGATCAATCTGGCACTTAACGGTATTATGAAAAAAGCAGCCAGAAAGGAGGGCTGATCCATGGCAAAACGAAAAATTCTGGATGGAGCGGTGTATGTCCTCATCGGACTTTCCGCAGGGATTTCCGTAGCTCTTTTATTGGGAATCCTGTTCTATGTACTGGGAAAGGGAGCCGGAACCATCAGTTGGGAATTTTTAACTACCGTTCCCAGCAGCTTAAAAGGAACCTTTGGTATTGCGGGCAATCTGCTTAATACGTTGTATATTATTTTGATTACCCTTTTACTGGCAACTCCCATTGGCGTCGGTTCGGCTATTTACCTCAATGAATATGCCCGTCCCGGCAAACTGGTACGTTTTATTGAATTCACCACAGAAACCTTGTCCGGTATCCCTTCCATCATCTTTGGATTGTTTGGAATGGTATTTTTTGGAAATCTCTTTCATTTGGGATACTCTATTCTCACAGGTGCCCTGACTTTGACTCTTATGGTATTGCCCCTTATCACCAGAAATACCCAGGAGGCTTTAAAAACCGTACCGGAAAGCTATCGTACCGGGGCAATGGGAATCGGAGCAACCAAGTGGTACATGATACGTACGGTGCTTCTTCCTTCGGCAATGCCGGGAATCATTACTGGTGTTATTTTATCCATCGGCCGTATCGTTGGAGAATCGGCAGCGCTTTTGTTTACGGCAGGCAGTGGTTATTTGCTTCCCAAGAGTGCTATGGGATATCTGGATAAAATACTGGAGCCCGGAGGAACCCTGACCATTCAGCTGTATCTGTGTATGTCCAAGGCAGAGTATGATAAAGCCTTTGGTATCGCGCTGGTGCTTCTGGTGATTGTGCTTTGTATCAATGCCCTGACCAAGATACTGGCTCGGAAATACGATGTGACCAGGAAAGAATAGAGGATAGATTATGGAACAGACCAAGATTAAAGTATCCGATATGAATTTATACTACGGAGAAAATCATGCACTGAAAAATATCAATATCGATATTCAGGATAAAAATATCACCGCTCTGATCGGACCCTCCGGTTGCGGAAAATCTACGTTTTTAAAAAGCTTAAACCGGATGAATGATTTGATTCCCAATGTGAAAATTACAGGTGGAATTGAATTGGACGGTGAGGATATTTATGCACCGGGGGTGGATACCACGCTGCTCCGCAAAAAGGTGGGGATGGTTTTTCAGCAGCCTAATCCTTTCCCCATGAGTATTTACGACAATGTGGCATACGGTCCCAGGGTGCATGGAATCAAGAATAAAGCCAAATTAGACGAAATTGTGGAAAAAAGTCTGCAGGGAGCTGCTATTTTTGATGAGGTCAAGGATCGCCTGAAAAAATCCGCACTGGGACTTTCCGGTGGACAGCAGCAGCGGCTTTGTATTGCAAGAGCTTTGGCCGTAGAGCCTGAAGTTTTGCTCATGGATGAGCCTACATCTGCCTTAGATCCGATCTCCACCTTGAAAATAGAGGATCTGATGATGGAATTAAAACAGCGGCTGGCGGTGGTTGTGGTGACACACAACATGCAGCAGGCTGCCAGAGTATCTGATGATACCGCCTTTTTCCTGTTGGGAGAATTAATCGAATATGGAGATACGGATACGATCTTTTCTCATCCACAGGAGAAAAAGACAGAGGATTATATTACAGGAAGGTTCGGTTAAATCAACGAAAAGGAGAGGAAAAAATGTCACCAAGAACAGTTTATGAATTACAGCTAAAAAAATTAAGCCAGTCGCTGGAGATCATGGGTTCCCAGGTAGAATGTGTTTATGACAGCCTTTTCGATGCCCTGAAGCAAAAAGACCAGGAAACCATCACGCGGATTATTCGGAATGACAGAGTAGTAAAGGATATGGAGCGGGAAATAGAATCCCAGTGTCTGAATCTGATTACCAGACAGCAGCCGGTAGCCGGCGATCTGCATAGAATTTCAGCAGCTATCAAGGTCGTTACGGATCTGGAACGGGTAGGAGATCATGTCGTAGATATGGCAGAACTGATAGAACGCTTACAGGCAGCGGAACTGGACGGTTTCAGCAGTCACCTGGAGCCCATGATTAAGGAAACACGGAGCCTGCTCCGTCAGTCCGTGGATGCTTATATCGACAGTGATCTGGAAGAGGCAAAAAAAGCAATTGATGGAGATGATGTGATTGACGATCTTTTTAACCAAGTAAAGGAGGATCTCATTGATCATCTGAAAAAAGACAGCAAGGATGGTGATTCCTGCGTAGATGTGCTGATGCTTGCCAAATATTTGGAAAAAATCGGAGATCATGCGGTCAATATCGGCGAATGGGCAATCTTTAAGGAGACAGGACGCCATTTTGACTAATGATTTTACATTAATTTTACATGGAATTTACTTCTTATGGTAGTTGTGTAAAAAAGTTCATGTTATGTTTACTCTTAGTAAAGACAAGGAGAAAACAACATGGACTTTTTTGGATTATTGACAATGTTAGGTGGTCTGGCGCTGTTCCTGTATGGAATGCAGGTGTTGGGAGACGGACTTTCCAAGCTTTCCGGCGGAAGATTGGAGCATATACTGGAAAGTCTGACTTCCAACCGGTTTAAGGCGGTACTTCTGGGAGCCGGCGTAACGGCTGTGATACAATCCTCTTCAGCCACCACGGTTATGGTCGTGGGCTTCGTAAATTCGGGAATTATGAAATTATCCCAGGCAATCGGAATCATCATGGGTGCCAATATCGGTACGACCATGACCAGCTGGATTTTAAGTCTGGCAGGGATTGAAGGAGGAAATTTTTTCCTGAAGCTGTTAAAGCCTTCATCTTTTTCTCCGGTATTAGCTTTGATCGGTGTCATCATTCTCATGTCCACGAAGAAGGATAAAAAGAGAGATATCGCCCAGATTCTGATCGGATTTGCTGTGTTGATGACCGGTATGGAAACCATGTCCGGTGCGGTGAAGCCGTTGGCAGATGTACCGGAATTTACCAGTTTGTTCATGCATTTTACGAACCCGATTCTGGGACTGCTGGCAGGAACTTTTCTTACTGCCGTGATTCAGTCCTCCTCCGCATCCGTGGGTATTTTGCAGGCATTGTGTATGACGGGAGCAGTTTCTTATGGTGCGGCATTACCGATTATCATGGGACAGAATATCGGAACCTGTGTCACTGCCATGATCTCTTCCATTGGAACATCCAAGAATGCAAAACGTGCAGCTCTGGTTCATTTGTATTTTAATATCATTGGAACGGTAGTGTTCATGACGGTATTTTATCTGATCAATGCCTTTGTCCACTTTTCCTTTTTGTCGGATTCGGCCAATGCAGCGGGAATCGCATTGATTCATACTACCTTTAATATTGTAGCGACAGCATTGCTTCTGCCCTTTGCCAATGTTTTGGAAAAACTTGCCTGCCTTACCGTACGGGATGACAAGGAAGAAGAAACACTGGATGAGGTGGCACAGGATGTCAAAGCACTGGATATTCGTTTCCTGGATCAGCCGTCCCTGGCACTGGAGCATTGCAAAACTGTCACCTATAAGATGGCAGAGCAGGCAAAGAAAGCGGTGGAGCTTTCTGCGGGGCTTCTCTTTTCCTACGATAGCAATACGGCGGAAAATGTGATAACATTAGAGACAAATGTGGATCGCTATGAGGATGCATTGGGAGATTATATGGTGAAACTCAGTTCCAGACATTTGTCAGAGCTGGATTCCCAGACCCTTTCCATTCTTTTGCATTGTATCGGAGATTTTGAACGGATTGCCGATCATGCGGTCAATATCTGCGAATATGTGGAGGCAATGCAATCCAAGGAGCAGAAGTTCTCCCAGAAAGCGTTGGATGAATTACAGATTTATGTGAAAGCGACCTGTCATATCGTAGAGATTACCGTCAAGGTATTAGAGAAAGAAGATTTGATGCTGGCACTGCAGGTAGAGCCACTGGAAGATGTCATTGACAGCCTTAATGCAGAGATCAAGAAACGGCATATCAAGCGTCTGCGTAAGGGCAAGTGTACGGTAGAACTGGGCTTCTGCCTGTCGGATATCATTACCAGTCTGGAACGTATCTCAGATCATTGCGAAAACGTAGCAATCAGTGTATTGCAGAGCAAGGACGACAGCTTTGAGGTACACGAATACAAAGACCAGCTAAGAGAAGACTATAAAGATATTTTTGAACAGCAGTATAGAAAATTCCATGAGCAGTATTCACTGCCGGAAAAAAAGAAACAACAAGTAATATAGTGGAGGAGAATTACCATGATTTATATTGTGGAGGATGACCGAAGCATCAGTGAGATTGAAAGCTATTCTTTGAAAAACAGCGGCTATGATGTGGCTGTATTTGAAAATGCGGCCAGCTTTTATGCAGCACTGGAGACACAGATTCCCCAGCTGGTTTTGCTGGATATCATGTTGCCGGATGAGGATGGCATGAGCATTTTAAAGAAGCTACGGGAAGGTGTTGCTACCCGGAGACTGCCGGTGATTCTGGTGACTGCCAAGACAACGGAGATGGATAAGGTAAAGGGACTGGATCAGGGAGCGGATGACTATCTGACGAAACCTTTCGGTGTCATGGAGTTGATTTCCCGAGTGAAAGCGTTGCTTCGCCGCAGCGAAGGTGTGGGAGAAGAAAAGTTTCTATCCCTGGGAAAAATCTTTCTGGATAATGAAAAACATGCCGTGTATGTAAAGGAAGAACCCTGTGACCTGACCTATAAAGAATTTGAATTGTTAAAGCTGCTTCTGCAGAATGCGGGAATCGTTACCAGCAGGGACAAGATACTGAATAAAGTCTGGGGGGTGGATTTTGAAGGCGAATCCCGGACATTGGACATGCATATTAAGACACTGCGCCAGAAACTGGGAGAGGAAGGCAACCATATCCGCACCGTGCGTAATGTAGGCTATATTTTGGAGTAGTGGTATGAAAGAGAAGATTAATCGACAATTGTGCGCTGTGGCACTGGGAGGGGTGTTTATCACTCTGGTGCTGACCGTGCTGGTATTTTATAATCTGTTTCAGGAACAGGTGATGACGGATTTAAAGGCGTATACCAAGATTCTGTCTGAGAGCGGACTGCTTACGGAGGAAAAGTTCGAGGATGTGCTGGCAGATGAGGAATTCCGAATCACCTTGATTGATCCGGAGGGAAATGTACACTATGATAACCGGGTAGATGCCCAGACACTGGATAACCATGCTGCCAGACCGGAGGTAATGGGAGCGTGGACTTGCGGATCTGGAGAGTCTATACGGCGATCTTCCACGGTAGGACAGAATACCTTTAATTATGCAATCTTACTGCAAAATGGGGATGTGCTCAGGGTGTCCCAGTTATCCCACAGTGTCTGGAGCCTTTTCGTTACAGCCATGCCTTATTTCATCTTACTGGTAGTAGCTGCAGTGGCATTGTGTGTGCTTCTTTCCCATTATCTGACCCGAAGCCTGGTGGCACCCATTGAGAAACTGGGAAAGCACATGGATGATATGGAGGATGTGGAGACCTATGAAGAACTGAAACCTTTTGTGGAGACCATACGAAGCCAGCATGAGGCAATCATGGAGAGTGCGCAAATGCGTCAGGAGTTCACCGCCAATGTTTCCCACGAATTAAAAACACCGCTGACTGCTATTTCCGGTTACTCAGAGTTAATTGAAAATGGAATGGCAAATGCGCAGGATATTACCCGTTTCGCGGCAGGTATCCATAAGAATGCGAAACGGCTGCTCACCCTGATTAATGATACCATCCGGCTTTCCGAACTGGATGCGACTTCGGAGGTTCCTTTTGAAGCCTTAAATTTATATGATATTGCAACGACCAGCGTGGATATGCTTCAAATCAATGCGGAGAAGCATCAGGTAAGTCTATATCTGGAAGGAGAACCCTGTGAGATCCGGGGAGATAAGCAAATGATGGAGGAGCTTTTGTACAATCTGTGTGATAATGCCATCCGCTATAACAATAAAGGCGGAAAGGTATGGGTGCGGGTTACCAGGGAGGCAGAAGGAGAGATATGTCTGCAGGTAAAGGATACAGGAATCGGTATTCCGAAAGAGCATCAGGAGCGGATTTTTGAACGGTTTTACCGGGTAGACAAGAGCCGTTCCAAATCTACAGGCGGAACGGGGCTGGGGCTTGCTATTGTAAAGCATATTGTGGCGAAGCACGGAGCCAGACTGGAACTGAACAGTGGAGTAGGAAAAGGCACCACGATCCGGATTTTCTTCCCGGCAGCATAAATAGGACTTGCATTTTCAGCACAAACGAATATGATTAATTAAGAGGGTAGATACATACCCTCTTTTTTGAACATTTTATTTGGGAGAAAGCAATGAACGGATTACCGGAAGCATTTATCAATAAAATGAGGAACCTGTTGGGAGAAGAGGCGGAAGCCTTTTTTTCTTCCTATGAGAATCCGCGGAATTATGGACTGCGGTGCAATACCGTAAAATGTGCACCAGCGGAATTTACAGCACGTATGCCTTTTACTTTGCAGCCGGTGCCCTGGGCAGACAATGGTTATTATTATGAGCCGGAGCAGGCACCGGGAAAGCACCCTTTTCACGAGGCAGGAGCCTACTATATCCAGGAACCCAGTGCCATGAGTCCGGCACAGCTATTGGATGCAAAACCGGGGGATATCGTTTGCGATC
>USSP01000065.1 GCA_900557385.1 uncultured Lachnospiraceae bacterium | reverse complement strand
TAAGGGAACGGACGATTGCCACACGCTGTTTCTGTCCACCGGAAAGCTGCCGGGGATACATGTCTTTCTTTTCCAATAAGCCCACGCGCTCCAATAGCTGCTCCGCCTCAGCCTCCACCTCTTTCTTGTCCCGTTTCTGTGCCTTGATGGGAGCTAACATGATATTTTCCAGTACTGTCTTGTGGGGAAACAGATCATAACTCTGAAACACCATACCAATCCGTTGGCGGATCCTGGCCCAATCCGGTTTTTCCCCGGTAATGGGTTCACCATCCAAAAGGATCTCCCCTCCCTGCACCGGCTCCAGACCGTTAAGACAACGCAACAGAGTACTTTTTCCGCAGCCAGAGGGTCCTACAATTACCAACACCTCGCCTTTATGCACATCCAGAGAAATATCCTTCAATATTGCTCCCGTGCCATAGTCTTTATGCAGATGCCGGATTTCCAACAACCTTTCATCACTTTTCATTTACAATCCTCCTTGTTTTCCGAAGGAAAATGCGAGTTCTCTGACGAGCAGAGGATTTTCCTCCTTGTTTTCCGAGGGAAAATGCGACTGCCTATGCAGGAGCAGAGGATTTTCCTCCTTTACTGCTCTTTCCAATGCTGTTCCAATACCTTTGCCACCAGAGAAATGGGCCAGCATACAATGAAATACAGGAAAAAGATCGTGCCATAAATCCACAGTGCAGAATCCGGCACGGTGTAACGGTTTGCCTCAATAATCTGCTGTGCCACCTTCAGCACTTCCACCACACCAATCATCACAATGAGGGAGGTGGTCTTAATCATACGGGTGGTGAGGTTGATTGCCAGGGGAATCAACCGTCGCAGGGTCTGGGGCAAAATAATGTACCAGTACACCTGAAGCTTGCTAAGTCCCAATGCCTCCCCACTTTCATATTGATGTTTCGGAATAGACTGCAGGGCACCCCGCACCAGGTCCCCCATTTCTGCCGTTCCCCATACCGTGAACACGATGACGGAGGAAACCTCTCCCGACAGGTTAATGCCAAAAGCTTTCGTCAGTCCGAAGTAAACAAGAAACAGCAAAACCAACTGGGGCATGATTCGTACAAATTCCAGATACACTCTGGTGATTGCTTTGATGATCCGGTTCCGGGAAGTCATAATCACACCCAGAATGATACCGAATATCATGGAAAGGCCCACGGAAATCAAAGAAATCCGCATTGCCACCCAGAGTCCCTGGAGAAGTCTTGTGAAGTTATTTCCCATGAAGAGTACTCTAATTCCCAAATCCTGCATAGCGTACCCTCCTTTCCACATAAGCCGCAATCAGCGAAATCGGCAGAAGCAATACCAGATAGGCTACGACCAGCATGAACAGTGCTTCACTGGTTTTATAGTAAAGACCAATCAAGTCTTTCGCCACATACATGAGATCCGGCAATGCCAAAACGCTGAATACGGATGTTTCCTTAATCAGAAAAATGATATTGGCGCAAAATGCAGGAACCGATACAGAAATCGCCTGGGGAAGTATCACGTATCCGAAAACCTGCCTATGGTTTAGTCCCAGTGCCAAAGCTGATTCCCACTGGGATTGATCCACGGCTTCCAGACCACTGCGGAACGCCTCTGCCATATAGCTTCCCCCTAAAAAGGTGAGGCCGATAATGGCGCATCCTTCAGAAGAGATGGAAATCCCTACCTTGGGTAATCCGAAATACAGGAAAAACAATTGCACCAGCAGCGGTGTATTCCTGGAAAGTTCAATATAAACCGAGGCAATCTGCCGCAGCACCGGTATTTTATAATAACGGCAGATGCTGCATACCAGTCCGGTAAGAATTGCCAGAATGATTCCCACCACTGCAATGCGCATGGTCAGCTTTGCCGCCTCCACATACAGTGGGGTATATTTTTGTATGAATGAAAAATCCATCGTCTACATTTCCTTTTCTTTTCTAGCCAATCCGACGATGGTCAAACTTGCGGGAGATCATCATTCCGACACCCTGTAAAATCTGTACCAGTGCCACCAGAATAACGATGGTTACCAGCATGACGCCGGTTTCATAACGATAATAACCATAACGGATTGCGATGTCTCCCAGTCCGCCTCCACCGACTACACCTGCCATCGCGGAGTAACCCAGAATCGTTCCGATGGCAATGGTCACACCAACCAGCAGGGATGTCTTTGCTTCCGGAATCAGTACCTTGCGGATAATCTGCCAGGTGCCTGCCCCCATACTCTGGGCTGCCTCTACCACGCCACGATCCACCTCTTTGATGGAAGATTCTACCATACGCCCGATAAAGGGAGCGGCAGCAATCACCAACGGAACAATGGTTGCGGAAGAACCGTAGCTTTTGCCCACGATGAGCTTGGTCAGGGGGATCACCAGAATCAAAAGAATCAGGAAAGGAATACTTCGCAGGATATTGCTGATCAAGTCCAGGACTTTATATACTACTTTATTTTCACGGATACCGCCCTTGTCGGTAACTGCCAGCACGATGCCCAGGGGAAGTCCCAGCACATAGCCAAACAGAGTGGAGACTAATGTCATATACAGGGTATCACGGGTACCCTCCAAAAGCATGGTTGTAAATTCTGCATCAAGCATCTTCCTCTACCTCCTCTACACCGAGATTTTTCTGGTGGAAATATTCCACGAAACGGTCTGCCAGTTCCTTTTCTTCCGGAAGCTGTAAAATCATCTGTCCCACTGCCTTACCATGAACATTCTGGGTGTTGGCATACAGAATATTCACCGGCGTTCTGCACTCCAGAATAATATTGCCCAGAATGGGTTCAAAGGAGGAATTGCCCTCGAAAGTAATGCGGACTTTACGTCCTGCCGTAATGGATTCCTTATATGCCGTTCCGTTGTAAATCAGGTTTTTGGCTGCACTGGTCTGCGGATTCCGGAATAACTGTTCCACATCGCCCTGCTCCATCAGAACCCCTTTTTCCAACACACCCACACGGTTACAGATTGCCTGTACCACTGCCATCTCATGGGTAATCACCACAATGGTAATACCCATTTTCTCATTGATGTCTTTTAATAAAGAAAGGATGGCTTTGGTAGTCTGGGGGTCTAAGGCACTGGTTGCCTCATCGCAAAGCAGGATTTCCGGGTCTGCCGCCAACACTCTGGCAATGGCAACACGCTGTTTCTGTCCACCGGAAAGCTGTGCCGGATAGGCCTTTGCCTTGTCAGCCAGTCCTACGGTGTCCAGCAGCTCCAGTGCTCTCTTTCTCGCCTCTTTTTTCTTGATTCCCACCAGTTCCATGGGGAAACAGACATTATCCAGCACGGTTCTCTGCATCAGCAGATTAAAATGCTGGAAAATCATTCCAATCTTTCTCCGGCTTTCCCGAAGTTTTTTGTCATTTAATTTCGTCAGGTCTTTTCCGTCTACCAGAACCTGTCCCTGAGTGGGGCGCTCCAGTAAATTCAGGCATCGCACCAGTGTACTTTTGCCTGCACCGGACAAACCGATTATACCGAAAATATCTCCACGATTGATGGCCAGATTCAAATCATTGACTGCGGTCACTTCTCCGTCTGCGGTTGTGAAAGTTTTGCAGACATGATTCAGTGTAATAATGGGTTCCATGGCTTTCTCCTTTTCTATGATTTCAAACACAAAAATCCGTAGAGGGGTTTCAAAGCCCCCCCCTGCGGATTTTAAAGCCTATTTAAGATTAGTCCTCGAAAGGAATAACAGCTCCGTCATATTTCTCATTGATGAACTGTTTGATTTCGTCGGATTTCAGTACACTGATGAGTGCCTGGATTGCCTCGGAATTCTCATTTCCTTCTTTCACAGCAATGACATTCACATAGGTTTTGGCTGCCTCGGAGTCAGAAGTCTCATATGCAATCGCATCCTTTCCTACAGAGAAACCAGCCTCCAGAGCGTAGTTACCATTTAAGACTACGAAAGCAACCTCATCCTTTACACGGGAGACCTGTGCTGCCTCCAGCTCCTGGATTTTGATATCTTTTGCATAGCTTGCAATATCTTTTACAGTTGCGGTAAGACCAGCGCCCTCTTTTAAAGTCAGTACGCCGTTTGCCTCTAAGAGAAGAAGTGCGCGAGCCTCATTGGTGGTATCGTTGGGAACGGCAATCACATCGCCATCTGCTAAATCATCCAGGCTGTTTTTGGTTCCGGGATAAATTCCGAAGGGCTCGTAGTGGATGCCGCCTGCATTTACCAGGTGTGTACCTTTTTCCTCGTTGAAGTTGTCAAGATAAGGAATGTGCTGGAAATAGTTGGCATCAAAATCGCCGCTGTCTACTACTAAGTTGGGCTGTACATAATCTTCAAACTCGGTAATCTCCAAATACCATCCCTGTGCTGCCAGGAGAGGTTTTGCCTCTGCAAGAATCTCGGCATGAGGTGTAGGAGATGCTGCTACCTTGATGGTTCCCTTTAACTCCACTGCTGCATCTGCGGTGGTGTCAGCATCATCAATTACGCCGCCCTCTACTACCAGGCTGTCCGGGTCTACGCTGTCGCCGTAAACAGGAGCCAGGGTTGCTGCGTAATCCGCATGGAAGAACTGCTCGTCTGCCAGTGCCTTGATTTCATCGTTCAACCAGTTTAACAGAGTGGTATTGCCCTTGCTTACTGCAGGAGCGATAGCATCCAGATTTCCTAAGGATTCGATTCCAACGGAGAAACCGTCATTCTGTAATGCCCATGCCAGCACCTCGGTGTTATCAGTGGAGAACGCATCTCCTCTGCCGTCTAACAGTGCGTTGTAAGCCTCAGTGTACTGGTCAAATTTTAACAGGTTTACATCGGGATAATTCTCGGTGAAATAAGTTTCTGCAGTGGTTCCCTTGGTAACGATCAAGGTCTTGCCGTTTAACTCGTCAGCGGAAGTAATCAATGCATCGTCAGGGGAAACAACACCTAACGCCACTTTCATATAAGGAAGCGCGAAATCAACCTTTTCTGCTCTCTCATCGGTTACGGTGAAGTTTGCCAGGGTAATATCAACCTTGCCGCTCTCCAGATATTCTACGCGGTTGGCAGCCTCGGTGGAAACATATTCAACCTCAACGCCTAAGTCTTTTCCGATACGGTCTGCAAAGTAAATATCGTAGCCCTGATAATCACCATTCTCATCTACATAGCCAAATGGATTTTTGTCACTGAATACACCAATCTTGATGGTGCCGCTCTCTTTGATCTCATCCACAGTGCGGAAGATTGCGCTGGATGCGCTCTCGGTTTCAGCAGGTGCAGTGGTGTCTGCTGCGGTGTTGCCGCATCCTGCCAGAGTGGTCAGTCCTAATGCTGCGGTTAATGCTGCGGTTGCGAATTTCTTCAATTTGTTCATAATGTCCTCCTCGTCTGAGAGGTTCCGGTGTATGATATTGGGAAATTTTCATTGCCGGAAATGAATTTCCTGTGCAATAAAAAAGCAGGTCTACACCCGCCTCAAGAAATACACACAGTTCCATGCTCATTCTATTATTGTCGTAGTTTTCCAGTTTCTGTTACTTTATTTTCTTTGTCCATACACATGCACATGCTACAACAACACATCATCATCATTTGATTTTCCCTCCTTAATTTATTTCCTACTGTTTCTGTAGGTGTTCTATGTTTTTGAATTATACACTTTATTTTCCGTATGTCAATAGACTTTTTTAATTTTTTTCTTTCACTTTGTTAAAAGCATCCATAAATGCCACATATTCTTCTCTGCTGGCAAAGCGAGGTTTATAGTCATTCACCACCTGTTTGGCGCAGGCTGCACCATTTCGTAAAAGCCGGTATGCACTAAGCGCAAAGAGCTTCGCTGTGGTAATATATGCCTCTTCTTCGTCCACGATATCAAAATCCACCTGATGAAGTCCACCGGTTGCGCCACCTGTATGGAAGGTCAGTACCGGCATACGGTGCTGTACATCTCCCACATCCGTGGAACCGCCACTATGTGCAGTCAGATCTGCCTCACTTACCTTATCCGAACCAAACACTTCTCTGGCAATTTCCACCACTTCTCCCGGTACCACATTTACCAGATCACCACCCTTGGTCATAATGGGATGTACCCGGACGCAGTCCTCGTCCCGGAAGGTCTCACGGTTCAATCCCAATGCCTGCAATCCCAGTGATGCTGCGGAAAGAGCATTCACTCCTTTTTCCGGGCATCCGGCTGCATGAGCTGCTTTTCCTTTCATGCGAATGACTTTTGATACAAAGCCATTGCCGCTGCCGGAACCAAAACTGATTCCATTATAACCGGTATGATGTGCCAGACACAAGCTAATATCTTCAAAAGCTCCAATTCGCAGTAATTCACATTTTCCGCCACCATACTGAATCTTATTTTCCGCAATCAGGGTATTCTTGAATTCCACCTCACCATATTCCTCAGCGGGAACTGCAAAGAAAATCACCTGCCCGTCCAGAGCTGCTGCCACTTCCGGGTCGGTGAGTGCCAGTGCGGCTCCAATAACCCCTGCCATCTGGGTGTGATGTCCACAGCAATGTGCCGCCTGGGTTTCGGGGTTGGCATGGGCATGTTGGGGAATCCGCAGGGCATCCAGTTCTCCTAACAGAGCCAGAGAAACATTTTCTGCTTTTTCCCGGTTTAAGTATGCCTTGGCGCCGGTGATTGCCAGATCTTTTGTCACCGGGAGGTTCCGCTTTTCCATAAATTCCACAAATTTTCCGGAAGTACGGAATTCCTTATAGCCCATTTCCGCATGGTTATAAATATCTCTGCCGAATTCCAGAATCGTTTCCCGGTTTTCGTCAATTAATTTAATAATCTTCGCTTCTATCTGATTCATGCTTCTCAGTCCTCCCTGTTATTTTTCTTTTAATATCTGCCTAAAATCACATCCTGCACCGGAGGTCTCTGGGGTGCATAGGGTGTCTGATCCCCATATCCCACATCCACATAGGTGACAATTCTGAGATATTCCGGCAGGTCAAAACGTTCTCTGATCCGTTCGCACATCGCCTGGTTGAAGGTGAGCCACACGCCTTCTAATCCTACTGCATGCGCCGCCAGCACAATATTTTGTCCTGCTGCACCGGCATCCAGAAGCTGGTTTCTCACCGGAGTAAAGGAATTGGCACGGTAGCACCGTTTGCCACCAGCGTTACCTCATCCTCAGAGATACCGTTTTTCTCTAACATTTTCAGTACAGAAAGTCTCATGCCGCCTGCAACGCCCTGTGCACCAATGGTTTTGCCTTTTAAATCCTCTATACTCTGGATGTCGTTGTTGGCAATCAGCCAGTAGCATCCGGAATATCTCCACATATTTCCTACCAGTTTGCCAGGTACACCGTTGAAAATTCCGGGGATGTAGGAAGTCCGGGATAAATCACCCTTTTTACCCAAGACTGTTTTTGCAACCATCCGGCAATCTGCAGAGCATTTTCCTGTGCCCGTTCCATGCGAAGTGCCAATGTTTTGACCAGAAAGCCGGCCAATGTGTCATTGTGTCCACCCAAGAATTTGGTGCCACTGTGAATCACCACATCCGCTCCCAGTTGTAAGGGATTCTGAAAGTAAGGTGATAGGAAGGTATTATCCACAAAAAGGAGCAGTCCATGCCGCCTGGCTATAGCCGCTGTCTTTCTAATATCCGTAACATTCATCATGGGATTGGTGGGTGTTTCGATGAAGATTGCTTTGGTATTGGGTCTGACGGCTGCCTCAATATCCTCCACACTGCAATTCAGACTGGTAAATTCTACCCCGTTTTTCCTGTTCACATGGGTAAAAAGACGGATACTGCCACCGTATAAATCTTTATCTACAATTAAATGATCTCCCGGAGAAAAAAGCTCCATCAGCAGAGTAATGGCTGCCATTCCACTGGACAGAGCAAAGCCATCGGTGCCGCCCTCTAACTGGGCAACTACCTGTTCCACCCGTTCCCTGGTTGGATTCTGTGTCCGGCTGTAATCATAACCGGTACTTTTTCCCACCCCAAAATGAGTAAAGGTCGCTGTCTGGAAAATAGGAAAGCTGACGGCTCCGTAATACTGCTCTCCCCTTGTCTCCTCGTCCTGTGCCAGGTGGATACATTTTGTCTTGATATCTCTTTCCATAAAAAACCTCCGTGAAGTTTCATCCTGCTTATTCCTATCTTTTCTATAGGTTTAGTATAAACAGGATTATAACTACACGGAGGTCGTGGGTCAAATCGCTTTTATTTATAGCTGGTTATCAAAAAATCTTTTATAGACTCAGGGTTAGATGGAGTATTCCGGCGCGTCCGGCCGGTTATTCAGGGCATCCTGCAGTGTAATCCCTTTCAGGTAGTTCTTTACTACCTCATCTAATCCCCGCCAAATAGGCAAAGTCAGACACTCTGCGCTGCGTTCACAGGGTTCGCTCTCGTTTTGCAGACAGCTTACGGGAGCCAGATCGCCTTCGGCACATTCCAGCACATCATAAACCGTAATCTCCGAAGGATGTTTGGCAAGCTTATAGCCCCCCTGATGTCCTCTGTTGGTTAAAAGCAGCCTTCCCCGATTTAAATAGGGAATAATTTGTTCCAGGTATTTTTTGGAAATATCCTGTCTTGCTGCGATGTCTTTTAAAGCGATGTAACCCTCGCTCTGATGTTCTGCAAGATCCAGAAGCATACGCAGAGCATATCTTCCTTTTGTAGAAATTTTCATTTTTTCTCACCTCGTTTCATATATTAGCAGTGTTGAAAGTGTTGTCCTCCGGCATGACGCCTGTGAATTGCTTCACTGCCGGGTGATTTCAGCAATGGAACGTTCAACCTTAGAATGATAGTATCATATTTCCTATCGTATTTCTAGAGATTTAAAAAGGGAAATC
>USSP01000064.1 GCA_900557385.1 uncultured Lachnospiraceae bacterium | reverse complement strand
CATAGAAAGCAAAGAGTCGCTTGCCGACTCTTTACCCATTATTTTTCCGGTAAGGAGGCAAAGATGCCGCTGTCTGATTACGAAAACCATACTTATATTGCGATTGATTTAAAATCCTTCTATGCCTCCGTGGAGTGCCTTGGATTAGGGCTTGATCCCCTGGACACCCATCTGGTGGTGGCGGACGAAAGCCGAACGGACAAAACCATCTGTCTGGCAGTAACACCTTCCCTGAAAGCTTACGGAATTCCCGGACGTGCCCGGCTTTTTGAGGTACGTCAGAAAATCCGGGAAGCCAATATCCAGCGGCGTGCCAAGGCTCCCGGAGGCAGATTTACAGGAACCTCTGCCTCTGCTTCCGCGCTTGCCGCTTCTCCGGAGCTGGGGATCGATTTTGTCATTGCCCCGCCCCGGATGGCACATTACATGGAATGCAGTTCCCGGGTTTACGAAATTTACATGAAGTACATCGCACCGGAGGATATCGTGGTCTATTCCATTGATGAGGTGTTTATGGATGTCACTCATTATCTGGCTACTTATAAGCTGTCGCCTCAGGAGCTGGCCCGGAAAATCATTCTGGATGTGTTAAAGACCACCGGCATCACCGCCACAGCCGGAATCGGGACGAATTTATTCCTGTGTAAAGTCGCCATGGACATCGTGGCAAAGCATATTCCGGCAGACGAAAACGGTGTGCGGATTGCCCAGCTTGACGAGATGACATTCCGCCACACCCTCTGGGGACACCGCCCTCTCACGGATTTCTGGCGAGTGGGCAGGGGCTACGCCTCCAAACTGGAGGAATACGGTATGTTTACCATGGGCGATATTGCCCGCTGTTCCGTAAAAAATGAAGATTTACTTTATCAGCTTTTCGGAAAAAACGCGGAGCTGCTCATCGACCATGCCTGGGGCTGGGAGCCCTGCACAATCGAAGCGATCAAAGCCTATAAGCCCAGTGCAAGCAGTATCGGCTCCGGTCAGGTTCTCCATTGCCCCTACGAGGCAGACAAGGCCCGCCTGGTTCTGCAGGAAATGGCAGATTTTCTTGCCCTGGATCTGGTGGACAAAAGGCTGGTGACGGATCAGCTGGTAATCACCGTTGGCTATGATATTGAAAATCTGAAGGATGACGGACGGCGGAAGGGATATCACGGTGAAGTCACCATTGACCGCTACGGACGCCGGATTCCCAAGCATGCCCACGGCACGATCAATCACGAGAAGTATACCTCCTCTTCCAAACTGATTTTACAGGCTGCCACCCGGTTATATGATGAGATTGTCAATCCCCACCTATTGATCCGCCGGTTGAATATCGTGGCAAACCGTGTGGTGGATGAAGCATCTGCGCCTTTGCCCGACGGGGGCTTTGAACAGCTTTCTCTTTTCACCGATTATGCCGCAGAGGAAGCGCGGAAAGAGAAAGAAGAAGCAGAATTGGAAAAAGAGCGGAAAATCCAGGAATCCACACTGGCCATCAAGAAAAAGTTTGGGAAAAATGCGATTCTCCGGGGGATAAGTCTCCAGGAAGGGGCTACCGCCAAGGATAGAAACCGGCAGATTGGAGGGCACAAGGCATGAGCGAAACTTATCAAGATATCCTCCATCTGCCTCATCATGTTTCCCAGACCCGACCGCAGATGTCCATGGAGGACCGGGCTGCCCAGTTTTCCCCTTTTGCAGCACTCACAGGTTACGATGCCGCCATTAAGGAGACGGCGCGGCTCACCGATGAGAGGATTGAACTGGATGAGTATGAAAAGCAGGCTCTGAACGAGCAGCTTCAAATCCTTGCAGAAAGGCTTCCTTCTTCTCCGGTTGTAAGCATCACCTATTTCCAGCCCGATGTCCGTAAAGCCGGAGGGGCTTATGTGACCCATGAAGGCACCGTAAAGCGTATCGCTTCCTATGAACGAATGATTATTATGACGGATGGGCTTCCCATTCCTATGGATGACATTATTGGGCTTACCCTTTCTTCACCGGAGTAAGATCGGCTGTTTTCCTTTTTGTTGCTGTCACTCTTTGTCGAAAAGAATAACATGTCGAAAAGAATTTGTTGACACTCCGGATTTCCTTGTATACAATAAGAATATCTATAAGAGGGAGTAGTTGACATCCATAAGCTTTTCCGGATGGAATAGTAATCGTCATCACGCCGTAAGGCCGGTTATTATTGAGATAACGAGACTTTTATCAATCATTTTTTTGATGCGATATAGGTCTCTTTTTTTGTCCGTTTATCGCAGGAAAGGAAAATTTATGGAATATGTATGGTTGCTCGTCGGTTTTTTTCTTTTAATCAAGGGAGCGGACTTCTTCGTGGAAGGCAGCTCTTCTCTGGCAAAAATTCTGAAGGTTCCCAGCGTGATCATTGGATTAACCATTGTGGCTATGGGTACCAGTGCGCCGGAAACTTCGGTAAGTATCAATGCCGCACTGGCAGGAAGTAACGACATCGCTATCAGCAATGTGGTGGGATCCAATATTTTCAACGGACTGGTGGTAGTAGGCATCTGTGCCTTTCTCTCCGGTTTCCAGACCAACCTGGATATTATGAAACGGGATATGCCTCTCAACATCCTTGTAACTTTCATTCTCTGTATCCTGTTTCTGGATGGCACGTTGAGCCGTCCGGAGGGCATACTTCTTTTACTGGGAATGGCAGCCTATCTGGTCGTCATGATTATCTCTGCCATGAAAAACCGCACGGAAAAAGATGCAGGCAAAATTCTTTCTCTGCCGAAAAGTATTTTCTTTATGATTTGTGGATTACTTGCGGTTATCTTCGGTGGAGATCTGGTCGTGGATAAGGCCTGCATTATCGCCACGAATTTTGGGGTAAGCCAGAATTTCATCGGATTGACCATCATCGCCATCGGCACCTCTCTTCCCGAACTGGTCACCTCCATCGTTGCCACCAGAAAGGGAGACAGCGGTCTGGCACTGGGTAATGCCATTGGCTCCAATCTTTTCAACATTTTGTTTATCCTGGGTATATCTGCGGTGATCTCCCCGCTTTCTGTCCTTGATGAATCTGTCATCGACTGCATATTGTTGCTAATCAGTGCCATGGTACTGCTTGTTTTCGCCCGCACGAAAAAAAGCATGTCACGCTTAGAAGGGGCGGTATGTATCTTCCTTTATATTGCGTATACGGCTTATCTTTTTATACGCTAAAACGATGACTACGCATTCTGAATACTTGATTCCTTTTGACAGCTTACCCGCTCCTTTTTTTCAAAATAAACAAAATTTTTACACTTCTCTCCTTGACTATCCACTGACAAGAAATTAGAATATATCTCATATAGTGACATTATTATAGAAGGAGAAAAGACATGAAGCGTATCAAACAAAGATTAAAAAATCTTCCTATTAAAAGTAAGCTTTTATGTGTGTTCCAGTATAATTTTTTGTCTCTTGTGCTGGTCACAATCATTGCACTGGTCGGATTGTTAATTTCAGGAAATTATATCGGTGCTGCACTGGTTTTATTATTTACTGTTTCCGGTTTTATCTTCAACCTTATGGTAATCAAGGCTTCTACGGAAATGCTGGTAGATCCTATTCACAGTCTGGTGGCAGCTTCCGAAAAAATTGCTACAGGCGATTTCGATATCGGAGAGCCTTATGATGCAGAAGATGAGTTGGGTGAATTATCTGACAGCTTTAAGACTGCTGCAAGCATTTTAGGAAAGATCGTTTCTGATTTGCTTTCTATTGTTGAGAACTTTTCCGATGGTAACTTTGATGTACATAGCAGCTGTCCGGAAGCCTATGTAGGTCAGTTCCGCAATGTATTGGATGAGTTAAACGAAATGGTTGACACCATCAGCAGCACCATGCATGGCATTCAGGAATCTTCCGGGCAGGTATCCGCAGGCAGCAGCCAGTTGGCTGAGAGCGCACAGGATATCGCTGAGGGTGCTACCAATCAGGCAGCTGCAGTCCAGGAGCTGGTTGCAACTGTTGATGAAGTAACCCAGCAGGTTCTGGACAATACCAAATCTACAGATATCGTACATGACAAAGCAAAACAGGTTGGTGTCGAGGCCGCTAACAGCCAGAAGAAGATGCAGGAACTGGTTGAGGCTATGAAGAACATCACCGTAACTACACAGAACATTGAGAAAATTATTGCAGATATCGAAAGTATTGCTTCCCAGACTAATCTGCTTTCCTTGAATGCCTCTATCGAGGCCGCCCGTGCCGGAGAAGCCGGCCGTGGTTTCGCCGTTGTTGCTGATCAGATCAGACAGCTCGCAGAGCAGAGTGCAAACTCCGCTGTAGAGTCCAAGAAGTTAATCGAGGAATCCATGAATGAGGTTTCTGTGGGTAACCGAGTAACCAAAGAAACCAACGATGCAATGGACGAAGTTATGAACGAGCTGGATGCCATTATCCAGGAGGTTGCAAATATCCGTACTGCTTCCGACAGACAGGCCGTTTCCGTTAAGGAAATCAGCCAGGGTGTGGAGAATATCAACGATGTTATCCAGTCCAACTCTGCTGCTTCCGAAGAGACTTCCGCTACCAGCGAAGAGTTATCCGCTTCCGCTACAACCTTGAATGAGTTGTTGGAGAAGTTTAAATTGAGAAATTAATTAAGATTTGAATATTTCATAATGATAAGAGCAAAAAGCACTTGAGAGTAATCCCAAGTGCTTTTTATTTGTTACTGTTCACTCGTCCCTCGTTCCAGTAACAATTCATAATCTCCGACTTTTACCTGCCCATCCGGTGTTTTCACCAGAGTAAACTTCGCCAGTCCTCCGGTCTTACATTCTTCCGGCTCCTGGGCAGACACCAGATTTCCCAGGGAATAATAAACCAGCATTTCATGTCCCTTGTCATCCTTCCATACTTCGTAAGGCTGAACCACATGGGGATGAGTTCCCACCACCACATCCACGCCTTTTTTCAGGAAATACCGGGTGTATTCCTTCTGCTGTTCATCCGGTTCTGGATCATATTCTGTCCCCCAATGGACAAACACCACCACGGCATCCGCCTGTGCCCGCGCCGTCTCCAGCTGGATATCCATACGCTCTTTATCCGCCAGCAGCTCCACCATGTGAGGATATCCCTCCGGCATGGGCTGTCCATTGGTTCCATAGGTATAATTGAGCAGCGCAATACAAAGCCCGTTTTTCTCCACAAATGTCACCGTGTTCTGCGGCTGGGTATCCTCTTGAAAGGTGGGGTGGGCTCCCAGATAGGTGATGCCCTTTTCCTCATAAAAGTGAGCGGTGACATCCACTCCATAGCTTCCCTTGTCCAGCACATGATTGTTTGCTAGGGTGATGATATTAAAACCGGCATCAATCATGGCATCTCCCACCTGGACGGGAGTTCCAAACCGTGGAAATCCACTGACCAGTCCCCGGTCTTTCACAAAGATGGTTTCCTGGTTAATGGAAGCAAAGTCCGCCTGTTGGACTTCATCTTCGATCTGCTCATAGAGATAACTGTAATCCTCTGTTCCATAGCGCAGAAGCTGGGGATGAATGAGATTATCTCCTGCACAGAGAAAGGTTACTTTCTGTTCCTTCGCCTCACCCACATATTTCAGACCGAACTGCTGCCATTGCCAGAGATTTCCTATGCCATCTCTATCTGTAATGAGAAGCTGATGATGGGATGCCGACTCCATGGAATGCACCTCCAAGCCCAACGCGGAGGACATCCACAGTGCCCGCAGCTTGTTTTCTCTGGAAGCCTCCCACTGGTAAATAAAAATATGCTGTTCCAACCGGATATCATTGTGCTTGACCCAAAAGGGCAGATGCTTTCCATAGCTTCCATGCTTCCAGACAAGCAGTACCAGTTCCTCTTTTCCATCCCGATTGATATCGTCACACAGTACATCCTGCACAGACCAATCCCAGGGAGTATGCCAGAGTCCTTCCAGTTCCATCCTGCCCTTTTTCAGGGTCACCCGGGTATCCTCATAGGGAAAGCTTTTGTCCTCCCAGACAATCCAACGGGGCAGAAAACAGCCTTTCCACCATAATAGGAAAATAGCAGTGATGCCAATGACCACCGCTATCATTCCCAGGCACACCCGGTGGCGTGCCTGACGATTTTGCAATTTTTCCTGCAAAGTCTTTATGTTTTTAATATTCATACTTCCATTTACTCCGGTAGCTCTGTGTCCACTGGGGCTGCTCCAGGCTGTCATCCTGAATATACTGCATGTCATCCGTCAATTCCAGGCCAAGGCGCTGCCGCCACTGGGAGTCTGTCATACGATCGGAAAGGGGCTGCTCAAACTGATAATAGGTAAAGACACCGCCTTTTGCAATACGGAGTTTTCCGTCCACCGGAACCACCACATAAATCTCGGAAATACCGCCGATGGCTTCCTCCAGTACGGTTCCATTGGGATCCGTAGCTACATCTACCACCAAAGCGGCAGGGAACTCACTGCTGTAGGGTCTGGAATCGGAATCGGTCTGACTCTTTACCGCCTCTTCCCAGAAATGCTCTAGGTTTCCACCGTAGGAGCGGATTAGTTCAAATTCTTCCTCCGTCAATGCCTCGTTGGTCAGTTCCTTGATGGAAATGGTGGTCAGCTGATCTGCCAGTTCTTCCAGACGCGCCAGGTTTTCCTTATCCGTATCGCTGATCACCCCGAATTTATCCAAGCCATAGGCGGTCTTCTGGGTCAATACACTCAAACGATGATACAGCTCCGGCATGGGCTCCACATAGCCTCTGTCGTCCACTTCCTCATCACCACCGCCCATTTCTGCTACAAACTGTTTAGAATACAGAACGGTATCATGCTTTAACTCTGTCCAGCTTCCCAGAAAGCCTTCCAGATTTTTCTTCTGCCACTCTTCATTGGTCATAAAGGAGGGATAGCCTTCTCCCCTCTCTTCCAGTAAGGGGCGCAATGTATAAAGCCAGTTGGCATAAAGACTGGCATTCCAGAAGGACGCCGGTTCTTCCTGGATTTTCTGCTGCACCTTCCGGAGATTGGCTTCGTATCCTTCGTAGGAAAACGCTCCGCTTTCCTGCAAAAGTTCCACTGCTTTTTCTGCTCCCATTGCCGCAGGCACATCCAGAGCATCGGGAAGCATCCGTTTGTCTCCCTCTGCATTTTCCTTTACCTTGCTATAGCAAAGCTGGGTAAATACCGCCTCATCCAGAGAAAACCGCTGTCCCATAAATCGGAAGCCTTTTGCCTCCTGGGTCTTATCCGTTTCTCCCTCATCATCCGCAAATACTTCGGAATTGATGGCAGGAGGCTCTAAGGTCTGAAGCAGCTTACCATATTTTTCAAAGGCTTTGGTATCTTCCACCAGCTTTTCCGTAGAGACCGACTCGCCATATGCCTCCCTTATAATGGGGGCGTATTCGTGGAAGCCCGCATCGTCACTGGCTCCTGCAAAGAAAGAAGTGATGGAATAAACCGCATTCCACGCTTCCTGCGCCTCGCTGTCTGTCTGCAATGTCAGAGTCATCAGAAGAGCCGCCCGGTTCTGTGTCTCATTATTCTGGGCGAAATTTCTCCTTCCATACCACATCATGGTGCGGAAGTACTTCTCCAGCTGCTCATTTCCCTCGTAATAGCCACGGGGTTTATATTGGGAGTAATCCTCCATTTTCCTCCGGTCAGTGGGGATTTCACAATGCTCCCGGCATCCCGGATAAGCTGCTGCTCCTGTTCCGCAATGGCTTTCGCATCAGCGGGAAGGTCTGCCGCATCCTGCCCCATCAGCTGTGTGCCTACCGCAAAGAAAGCAACATTCATCAGTGCTGCATCCTCCCACTCTGTTCCGGCAAGCTGTTCATACTGCTCCAGCGAATCCGCATACATCCGAGTGCTGAGCTTCCCGGTGAGATCCGTAAGATAATTCATTTCCGTATTTTTCTGCAACAGGGCAAAATACAAATGATACGTATGCATCATGGAATCGGTGGTTACAAAAACAGGAACCTGTGTATAGCGGCTCTGCTCATATAAGTCGAAAAATTCGCTCCAGGTGGCATCGCACACCACGAAATTATTTTGTACCAGCTTCTCTACCATGTGACCCTGCAGGTAAAAGCGGTCAGCATTTTCCACATTAGAAAGATCCGGCTCCACCTGATAGGCAGCCACGGAAGGGGTGTAATCCGGCAAGCCGTCCTCCTGCTTTGTCTGATTCTCCTGGGTTTCCTCGCTTTCCTCTTCGTCGGATTCCTCCGCTGGGGTCTCCTTTTCCTCCCGTTCCTCCCGGGATTCCTCTGTCACTTCTGCCACTGCCGTATCTTCCTTTGCCCCGCAGCCTACGGCTCCTGCTGCCAGACAAAGTGTTAAGGCAAGTGCCAGCCATTGTTTTCTTTTTCTCATAAAATTTTCCCTCCTTCTGGCCTTTCCTCTATCATAACACAGTATCGTCAATCATCGATAATTTTGTCTGCATCTGGATGCTGCATATAGAAAATCTCTTTTTGGCGCTCTATTTCCATTTTCAGCTGCTCTTTAGTCGGAAGACAAGTCAGATACTTTGACATAAAAAGATGATTATTATCATGTAATACCGAATACCTTGCAATATCCTCATCTGTTTCCGAGCAAAGTAAAATGCCTATCGTCGGATTATCTCCCGGTTTACACTTTAATTCATCATACATGCGTACATACATATCAATCTGTCCAACATCCTGATGTGTAATCTTACCCATTTTTAAATCAATCAGAACATAACATTTGAGTTCAATGTTATAAAAAACAAGATCTATATAATAGTCATCTGTTTCCGTAACAATATGCTGCTGTCGAGCCACAAACGCAAATCCTCGTCCCATCTCCATCAGAAAATCACGTATATGAGATATGCC
>USSP01000063.1 GCA_900557385.1 uncultured Lachnospiraceae bacterium | reverse complement strand
AGAAGTCCACGTTGGACATCTCCAATTCACCGGTGGTCATGTAACCACCGTTACCGGTAATATCAGAACCCACACCATCGAAAGCACCGGAGTTCTGGGTCTCGGCATACAGGTTATCACCCTCAAGAGAAAGACCGGAAGCATTGGCAAAGTTTGCAACAGCAATCTGACCTAACAGTCTGGAACAGCCATTATCGTAGGTTGCGTAAATCTTACCGTCCTGTCCGATGGTAACACCGGACATATCACCTAGTTTACGTCCTGCATAGTTGCCTTTGGTATCACCGTTGGTGGCGGAAATGGTCGCTGCCTTGTTGTTATTTGCCTGTCTGGAAGGTGTGAAATCTACGGTGACATCAGAGAAAGCTTTCATGGTATCTGTATCAAAGTCTAACACCGTAGTATTTCCTTCCGTATTACCATCCCCTACACTTTTAAATGTACCGGTTCCTTCATCGTAGTTCACCACAACGGAATTCTTTACATTCTTCTGCGTAATGGTAATCTCACCCGTTTTTAAATCAATATTCATGGAACTGATTGTATCAATGGTGTCCTCATCCATGCCGTAGGCATTCTGAAGCATCTGGTACAGACCATTAGTAGCTGGTGCTGCTTTATCTGCTGAAATAGTTGCTGCTGTAAAAGTATATCCGGTAACAGCCTTATTGGCATCCTGTATCTCTGTACCATTCATGTTGGCAAGAGTATAAGGTCCCCCCTTTGCTTTAGGGTCTTTCATGGTAATAGCACCTTTTCCATCATATTTCTGTGCCTGACTGCTGATGGATACGGTATCATTGGTATTCACCGTCATGTTGCCGCCCCATTTTACCAAATCATGAATGTCTTTATTATAAGTAGAAGAAATAGAATTTCCATTGGCATCCAATACATCCTCTAATGTCATATAATACTGACTCTTATTACTGGTGGCATGCATGGTAAACTTAGCAGAATACTGATAACCCAGGTTATCGTAGATTAACATGCTGATTACCTTACCGGCGGGGGGGGTGGGGGTGGGATGATCTTCACGGTGGAGTTGATGTTGGAATCATTGGCATCCACGATACCGGAAATATAACCCTGAGTGGTTGCCTCTGCCTCGTAGGTCATCTTGGAAGCATCCATAATCTTAAGAGCGGAGACTCTGTCCTGACGGATGGTCTGGGTTTCATCATCTACCTGCCATCCCATGACATTGTAACCGGTGGAGGACATACACAGGTTTCCTGCACCATCTACATAAAAGGAACCGTCACGGGTGAAATAGTTGCTGGTTCCATTATTTACGATGAAGAAAGAATCACCGGTAATCATAATATCAAAGGGGTTATTGGTGGTCTGTGCAGATCCTGCGGTATCAATCTGGGTAGAAATCGCACCAGTCTTGGAACCCAGACCAATCTGCTTTGCATTTTTACCACCCAGTCCTGTCTGGGCATTGGCACCGGAAGCTGCCTGTGTGGTCTGATATAACAAAGTATTAAATGTCACGGACTGCGACTTATAAGATACGGTGTTTACGTTGGCGATATTGTTACCGATAACATCCATCTTGGTCTGGTGTGTTTTCAGTCCAGCCACACCAGAATAAAGTGATCTCATCATAGTTCTCGTTTCCTCCTGCTTAACTTCAGCGGAACCGTTCCATCCCTTCTGTCAGTCCGGGATGTCTGCCTCCTGAAAAGGTCCGGCTACATAATTACGGCTCCATCAATATTCGTAAAAACATTTTCGTTCGTCTCTTCCTGATCCATTGCAGTGATGACGGTATTGTTTGGAACATTCACGATAAAGGCGATTTCATCCACCAGTACCAGGCTTTCCTGTATTCCCTTTGCCTGTGCCTTGCGGGTGCCCTCATTTAAGCGCTGCATCTGCTCTCCGCTTAAGTTGATGTTCCTATCTGCCAGCCGGTTGCTTGCATGTTTGGAGAATTTCACCTCTGCACCGGTTTTCTGATTTAGAATTTCCTGGAAAGACATTCCTGTGCTTGTCTTTCTTGCAGTGGTACTGTTTCCTCCGAAATATTCATCCTGCAGCTGGTTTATGGAAGGGTACTGTCCATTTTGAATTTTCATGGGTTATACCTCTTCGGAATCCTTTGTCAGCTCATCAAGGGTATCTTCCGAAACTTCTTCCTCTTTCTCCTTGTCTGCGCTTTCTGCTCCTTCTTCTTTTTCGTTTTCCTTAGCTGCCTCAATGACATTCTGTAACTGCTCGTAATACTTGTCTAACTGTTTCTTGGTATCACTTGTCACAAAGGATTTCTGATAATCATTCATATCATCATAGTACATCTTACGGAGATATTCAATCTCATCCTTATCCTGTAAGGTAATGTCATCCACATCGGGAAGTTTACCAAGACGGGTGGAAAATTCCAGTGCTTTGTCATAGGCATCTAAGTAAGTGTCATCCACGGTCATGTATAAATCGCTGATGGAATATAAGGATTCATCAATAGAAAGATAAGCATCCTTGCCTTCATAAACCACATAGTCAACACGTCCCTGTATCTGTGTGGTGTCACCGGATCCGTCCTTCACTTTCATGATAACGGTCTTTCCCACCAGATCGTTGGCTCTGGAAGCCTCGGCGGATTCCGCCATATTCTGCATCTGTTCCAGTTCAGAAAAAGTTGCATACTGGCTGACCCATTCGGTGTTGGAAGTCGGCTGCAAAGGATCCTGATATTTCATCTCTGCCACTAACATCTGTAAAAAGGTATCCTTGTCTGCAGTACTGTTTGCAGCGGAAGTGTTGTCTTTATTGGCAAGACTGGATGCGGAAGATGTATTTTGAACTTTTCCGTCTTTTACGGGTGCTACTAAACTCATTTCGGTTCTCCTTTCTCAATTTATACGGTATAATCCAGTGTGCCTCCCCGGTCAGCCATGAGTTCGGCTACCATACGTTCCTCGTCTGTCAGTTCCTCATCCTCCAGATCGATATCATCCAGATGGATTCGATGCGTCTTGGGACGGCTTGCAAAAGCTTCACTGTTTTCGCTTTGTCTCTCGCCTTCGTAACTCTGTTCAAAGGCATGGGATTCTACCGTTACCTGTACATTTTCCACGCGAAGTCCCTGATCGTTTAAGTTTTCTTTCAGGCTTACAATCTGGGATTCCAGTGCGGCACGTACTGCCTCGTTTTGTGTGGTGATCTGTGCTGTCAGTTCACCGTTTCTCGATGTGATCTCAATAACCACACGCCCCATGGTTTCGGGATGTAGCTGCATTTCCAGTTTCGTAAATGCCTCAGAGTTGTCAATCTTCATGTAATCCATAATCTGATCCATGATGCTCTGGGTATCTACCTGTGAAAAGCTGCTCAGGCTTTCTGTAAACGCCTGCTCTCCGTTGACATTCATCTGGTTCGGTTGAAATTCCTGTACCAGTTCTGCCCCGGTCTCCGCCTGCTGGGTATTATGTTTCTGCTGTCCGTTCTGCTTCTGTTCTTCTGCTGTCCGTGGTGTTTGGGAAATCTCTGTTTCCTCCATCCCCTCCGTGACCGCTGCACCGCTTTCACCGTCTTTAGTCACATCGTAGGTTACTTCTTTGCCATCCTGCATAAAGGTCACTGTATAGGAAGTATCTTTTACCTCCTCGGTAATTACTTCCTCTGTTCCTGTCGGAATGGAAGCTTCTGTAAATAACCCTCTCTGCTGTTCCAATACGCTGTGAAGCTGTTCCTCGCTCCACCCATTGGCTTCCCCAGCTGCTTCAAACATCTGGGATACCTGATCCCATAATGCGTTAAAGTTGTCTGCCAGTGCATCTCCCGTCAGTAAAAAGCTTCCTTCCGGATCCTGGGCAAGGGTGGCAAATAAATTCTGAAAGCTTGCTGCATCAAATAAATCTGCATCCGTCATTCCCAGCAGTTCCATGGTATCACTCACTTCCTCCGGTGATATCTGGAAAAGTTCCGCCAGTTTATCCACCACTGTCACAGCAGTTTCTGCAAGAACCTGCATTGCCTGTTCTTCTTCCTCCGGTGTGAGACTGTCTGTGGTCTGTCGGTTCTCCCCTACCGCATTGTCGTCTTTTGCTTTCGCAGTCTGGTTTTTCGCTTTGGCTGATTGTCTGCTTTGGATATTCTGTCCGGTCTTTTCTGTTTTTCTATCGGAAACCTTTGTTGCCGTCTTGTTTGCAACAGGCAGATTGTCCGTTTTCGTCATCTGTTCCGCGTTTCCCGCGGTAGACTGTTTAAACACATCAGAAAAGCTTTTTGTTTCCTCCGGCGCAGTAGTTTGTTTCACTCCCTGGGCAGGCATCAGACCCCCTGTATTGCTTACAGGTGTTGTTGTCATTTGCATTCCTCCTCTCTTAAGTTGTCAAGGTACTCTTTATATATATCGGTCATGTCCCATGAAAAACTTAGTTGGGATCCATGATTTTTGTGATTCTTGCAGCCACATCGGAGTTCATGGCTCCCAGGATTTTTCCCCGGTCATCATTACTCATGGCTCCCAGAATTTTCGCTGCCAGATCCAGATTATCTGTCATAGACTCAAAAATTGCCGCCGCCTGTTTGGGCTTCATGGAAGCATAGGCAGACGCATAATCCTGTACCTCCTGGTCTGCCTGCAGCTGCGTCACTACCTGTTTATACAAGGTTTCCGCTGTAGCAGGATCAATCGATTCATAATATTTCTTATATTCCTCTGCACCGGGTCCCTGATCTGCGTAGATCACTTCATTATAGAATTCTTCCTTGATCCTTTGAAACTCCACCTGGTTATCCTCAAAGGTTTTCAAACGCTCCACCTCTGCCTGAAGTGCCTCGATCTGTTCTTTATCCGACTGTCTGGTCTGTTGCTCCTGATCCAGCTGCTGCTCCAGTCTGCGAATCTGTGCCACTGCTTCATCCAGAGACTGATATCCCCCATAGCTTTCTCCGGTTTCCGGATCATAGGTTGCTTCCTGGGTTGCGGGAAGAATCTTATTGAGAACCGGAACATCCTTGAGCATCGGGCTGAAAATATTGGTTCCTACACCGCCAATATCCAGCTTGATCACCAACGCCAAAATAGCGATCCAGATCAGCACGATAAACAGGGTGATAAAAAATACAGAAACGCTGCCGCCGCTGGTTCCTTCATCATCGTAAATCTGTTCCTCCTGCGCTTCAATCTCCTTTGCTCTCTGCTTTGCCTCTTTCTTCTGGGATTTCTGCTCCTGCTTTAGTTTCTTCTTTTCTTCCTTCAGCCGTTTCTTTTCTTCTGCCGGAGAATAATTCTCCTCCAGAGGCTGTGACTGGATTTTCTGTTTATTATCTGCCAAAATAGTTCTCCTGTCTTAATGAACGGTGGCCCGCCTGCCGTGGGTATAACTGGTAAGTTCGTCAATTTCCTTGCTTTCCGCCCGGTTCAATTCCTGCTTAAATTCTTCAAAAGCCTTTTCTTTCAATATTTCCTGCGCCTTGCGTTCCATTCGCACCTGAGCCAGAGCCTCCTGGGCTTCTTCCAGCAGCTCTTCCGCCTGTTTTACATGCTGTCTCTGCAAGGCAATAAATTCATCCATACGGTCAATGGCATTATGATTTGCTTCGATTTCCAAAAAGTCCAATTTCTGAAGCAGCAGCTCTCTTGCCCGCTGTTCATACCCAGTCTTACGGGTCTGTAACTGTTCCAGCTTGTCCTGTTCCTCATCCACTTTGATCTTTGCTGCGGCAAATGCCTGTTTTGCCTGTTCCTCCATCTTCAGTTTTACATCCAGAATGCTTTGCATTCGATAGACAAACTTTGCCATTACCGATCTCCAAACAGCGCCTTTAATCGTTCCAGTGTCTCTTCGATATTCATTTTCTCATCCACATCCTGACACAGGAATCCATTGACCACATCAATCTTTTCCATCGCATAGTCAATATTAGGATTGGAACCACGTTTATAAGCTCCGATATTAATCAAGTCTTCTGCTTCGTTATAGGTTGCCAGCACATTTCTCAGTTTTCCGGCACAAGCCTTGTGTTCCTTCGTAGCAATCGCACTCATGCAACGGGATATACTGGCCAGTACATCAATCGCCGGATAATGGTTCTTCTGTCCCAGCTTACGGCTCAATACAATATGTCCATCCAGAATACTCCTTGCCGTATCCGTGATGGGTTCGTTGAAATCATCACCATCCACCAATACGGTATACAGACCGGTGATGGATCCTTTCGCCGCCTTGCCTGCACGCTCCAACAGTTTCGGCATTTCCGCATAAACACTGGGTGGATAGCCTCTGGATACCGGCGGTTCCCCACTGGCAAGACCGATTTCCCGCTGTGCCATGGAAAAACGGGTCAGGGAATCCATCATCAAAAGAACATCTTTCCCCTGATCCCGGAAATATTCGGCAATTGCTGTAGCTGTCATAGCAGCTTTTTTACGTTCCAGTGCCGGCTTATCTGAGGTAGCCACCACTACCACAGAGCGTTTCATACCTTCCGGTCCCAAATCACGCTCTATGAATTCCCGCACTTCTCGTCCCCGCTCGCCGATCAGTGCAATTACGTTGATATCCGCTTTGGTGTTGCGGGCAAACATACCCATCAGCGTAGATTTTCCCACACCGGAACCGGCAAAAATTCCGATACGCTGCCCCTTACCAACCGTAATCAATCCATCAACAGCCCTGACCCCCAGAGGAAGAATTTCGTCAATGATCTCTCTGCTCATGGGATCAGGTGGTTGAGCATCCACAGAATACTTCGTGCCATTTTCCAACACGCTTCCGTCAGGGAATCTACCCAGACCATCCAAGGTCTGTCCCAACAGAGCATCCCCGGCATATACCTTTAAAGGTTCTCCGGTATTGACCACAATACTTCCCGCACCGATTCCCGTAACGATACCATAGGGCATCAACAGTGTTCTTCGGTCTTTGAAACCCACAACCTCTGCCATGGCCGGTGGCTGGTCGCCGCTACTGGGTCTGATCATGCACAGATCTCCCAATTTAGCGTCCGGGCCCGCTGACTCAATTGTCAATCCCACCACGTTCACTACTTTTCCCATGCGGACAAAATAGTTCTGATCTGCTGCATTTTTATATTTTTCAAAATTTACACGCACATCCATAAGCTTATTCTTTTTCGTAAGATAACAGTTTCAGGCGATTGGACAACTCGGTAAGCTGGGTACTGACGCCACAGTCAAAAATACCGTCCTCTGTCTCAATCATGCACTGGTTTTTGGAAAGTGTCAGATCTTCCACCACTTCAATGGATGATCCCGCTGCAACAGATGCTGTAATTTGCTTCTTCTGCATGCTGACAAAAGGATAATCCTCCTTTGAAACATGAATAAAAAAGCTTCTGTTGCCTTCGATTTTACGCATGGTATTGGTAATCAGATAGAAAAGGATATCGCGATAGCCCTGCAGTTCCACATGAAAAATATGTTCATAAATTCCGGTCAATGTATCAATAAACTGCGGTTCCAGATTCTGCATTCGAGTCTCATAGGCAGTCTCCAGTTCTTTTTGCTTTTGATCCAGTTCTGCCATTCTTTGGCTGCATTCCTGCTCTGCCTGGGCAATTCCGTCCTGATACCCTTGCTGTGTTCCTTCCTGTCTGGCATTTTCCCGGATGGTTTCCGCATCTTTGGCTGCAGCTGCACGGATATTGTCTGCTTCCTGCCGAGCTGCGTCCACCTGTGCCTGGGCATCTGCCAACATCTGATCCACCTGTTTCTGGGTGTCCTCCAGAGATGGACCTGTCGGTACCGGTTCCTGATGAATTACCGTAGGGATTCCGTTCTCATCATCCCCGGTGAGTCCATCCAGGATTTCCGCCTGTACACCGCCTGCAAATCCCTCTTCGTCCGGCTCTCCCAGTGTTGTGTACGATGCACGGCGCACAGGCTGACTTAATCCAGTCAGCCGCTTGTTCACCAATTCATTCGTGTCTATGATTCTTTTCTCATCGCTGTTTACTTCAACCCATCCGCTTTTGAGTAAATTAGACAATAATCTCGTCACCTCCGCCTCTGGAAATTACGATTTCAGCGGAATCCTCTAATTTACGGATAACATTGACAATCTTTTGCTGTGCTTCTTCCACATCCTTCATGCGGACAGGACCCATAAATTCCATATCTTCCTTAATCATGACTGCAAGACGCTTAGACATATTATTAAAGATTGCATTCTGTACTTCCTCGTTGGCTCCCTTTAATGCCATCGCCAAATCTCCATTATCCACATCTCGAAGGACACGCTGAATAGCACGGTCGTCCAGGAGGAGAATATCTTCGAATACAAACATCTTTTTGCGAATCTCGTCTGCCATTTCCGGCTCTTCGATCTCCAATGTCTCCATAATATGTTTTTCTGTACCACGATCTACGGTATTGAGAATATCTACTACGGCATCTACGCCACCCACAATAGAGTAATCCTGGTTAACCAGATTGGACAGCTTGCTTTCCAGAATACGCTCCACCTCTTTAATGACATCCGGGCTGGTGCGATCCATCATAGCGATACGTTTCACCACATCAGCCTGTCTGTCAGGAGACAGCGCCGATAAAACCAAGGCGGATTGTGCCGGTGACAGATAAGACAAAATAAGGGCAATCGTCTGCGGATGCTCATCCTGGATAAAGTTGAGCAGCTGTGAAGGATCTGTTTTCCTTACGAACTCGAAAGGCTTTACCTGCAAGGACGCAGTCAGTCTTCCGATAACATCCATTGCTTTCTCGGCACCCAATGCTTTTTCCAGTAATTCCTTAGCATAATTGATACCGCCCTCTGCAATGTACTGCTGTGCCAGACACACCTCGTAGAACTCATTGATAATTTCTTCTTTCACCTGGGGAGTAACACTGCGGGTATTGGCAATTTCCAGGGTAAGTTCCTCAATTTCCTCTTCTTTTAAATGTTTAAAAATCGTAGCTGATTTTTCCGGTCCGAGGGCAATCAAAAGAA
>USSP01000062.1 GCA_900557385.1 uncultured Lachnospiraceae bacterium | reverse complement strand
ACGACAGTACACACCAATAAGGCGACCTACGATATCCAGTTTGGAAATGTGGAACGTGCGACACATAAAAATACAAGCTGGGATCAGGCAAAATTTGAGGTGTGTGCACAAAAATGGGGCGATCTCTCGGAGGATGGCTATGGCGTAAGCCTTCTCAATAACTGCAAATACGGTTACAGTGCGGAGGGCGGTGAGATCAAGCTGACATTGATAAAGTGCGGCACCTATCCCAATACAGAAGCCGACCAGGGTGAACACAGCTTTACCTATTCCCTGCTGCCCCATAAAGGAAGCTTCCGGGATGGACATACGGTGGAGGAGGCCTATCTTCTTAACCGCCCGTTGGAGGCTGTGCAGACAGTTGGTGGAGGAAGGCTGCCGTCAGAATTCAGCCTTGTATCCTGCGACTGCCCCAATATCGTCATCGAAACCGTAAAACAGGCAGAGGACGGAAATGGTTTTATTGTAAGGCTGTATGATGCCTGGGACAGAAAGTCCAGGCCGGTTGTGAAATTTGGTATTCCGACCAGGGAAATCATCCTTTGCGACCTGTCAGAAAATGATATGGAAGAGGTAGGAAGCGGTGATGAGGTTACGCTTCCGGTAAGCAATTTTGAGATTATAACGTTGCGGTTTACAATCTGAAACGTTCTGGAGTAGTTACAGATATTTTATCAAAAGGAAGGTTAAAATAAAAAGAATGGATAAAATAAGTGATGTTAGTATTCCTAAAATACTATTGGATAAAGCAGACGAGATAGCCAAGGCATTGCAACCATATAATTCCCAACTTTCTGTAATGTTTAGACAGTGTTTTTTAAATACAATACAAACTACAGTAAAACAATTACCGGATAATAGTTACTTTGTTATTACGGGTGATATTCCCGCAATGTGGTTGCGGGACAGTACAGCACAAATCAGACCGTATATTGCATTCGCCAGTCAGGATAGGCAACTGGATTCGATTATTACTGGTATTATAGATAAGCAACTGGATTGTACATTAATTGATTGCTACGCAAATGCATTTAACTATGAGCCAAAAGGGTTTGCTTACCGAGACAGGACATGGGAGCATCCTATGGTTTGGGAAAGAAAATACGAAGTTGATTCTCTTTGCAACGTTATAGAATTAATGTATTCATATTACAAAGAAACAGGAAATACACGTATTTTTACACAAAAAAGTCTGTTATGCATGAAAAATATATATAACTTATTTAGGTTAGAACAAGATCATAAAAATTCTAACTATACATTTGTACGAGAGTCTGCAAGCGTCCCTTATGATACATTGTCTAATAATGGTTTTGGCAATATGATAGGTTATACTGGCTTGACGTGGTCTGGATTCCGGCCTTCTGATGATGCTTGTACGTATAATTATTTAATTCCATCAAATATGATGGCTGTGGTTGCATTAAAGCATGCTAAAGAAATATTGATTTATGTTTATAAAGACAATGACTTGGCAAATGACTTTGAAAAATTAGCAGATGAAATTCAAAACGGCATAGAAGTTTTTGGAATTATTCACCATGAAAAATACAAAGAAATATACGCTTATGAAGTAGATGGACTGGGGAATCACTTGTTAATGGATGATGCAAATTCTCCCAGTTTATTATCCGCACCGTACTTTGGATATTGCAGCATTAATGATCCTATTTATCAAAACACACGGCGTTTTATTTTATCTCACGATAATCCTTATTATTATACTGGAAAGTACGCAAGCGGTATCGGAAGCCCTCATACGCCGCAAGGATATATTTGGCATATTGCACTAATTATGCAGGCACTTACATCTAATAGTGAAAATGAGATTAAGATGTGTCTAGAGATGATATTGGCAACAGATGCAGATACTGGTTTTATGCATGAATCTTTCTCCCCAAATAATCCAAAGGACTATACAAGATCATGGTTTGCGTGGGCAAATACATTATTCGCAGAATTAATACTAAAACTGTATAACCAACATTTCTTTAAACTATAGGATAACTTTCAAAATACTTTGTTTAGTCCCTATTTACATTATAAAATGTAAAACACACTTGACATCAAATGTAAAGTGTACTATACTCAAAATGTAAAGCATGCTTAACACTCGAAATTCAAACAACAGAAAAGACGAAATGAGGGAAAGAGAGATAAGTATGAAAACAAAAATTCAGGATTTTCGCAAAGAACGGGGAGTAACCCAGAGTGAACTGGCAGACGCCGTAGATGTGACCAGACAGACCATCATATCGTTGGAAAGCGGTAAATACAAGGCATCATTGGTGTTGGCTCATAAACTGGCCCAGTTTTTTGGAGTAACGATTGAAGATTTATTTGTTTTTGATGAGGAGGATGAGAACATATGAGAGGATTTTGTCTATTTGAAATAACGAAAGCACAGAATAATGCGGAATACCGCAAGAAACTGGAAAACAAGAATAAATATATGTGGTTGGTGATTGTGATTGGATTGATTACCGCGGTCATTGCTTTTTGCACGGAATTTTTCACAGATAGAAAACTGGATGATTTCATGTTGGGGGTCTATTCCGGTGTTGGTGTGGGGCTGGTGGCGGCAGGTGCGGTGATGCTTATCCGGAACCGGCGCCTTTTGCAGGATGAAACCAAGCTGAAGGAGGCAAGGCTGAAGGTGACCGACGAGCGCAATGTGGAAATTGCCTCAAAGTCGATCCGCATTGCCACCATCACCCTGGTCGCAGCCATCTATGCCGTGTTTCTCATTGGAGGCTTCTTCTATCCGGTGGTCAGCAAATTCATGGTGCTGCTTCTCCTGGTATTTTTCCTTACCTATTACATAGCCCACAGCATCCTCGAAAAACGGATGTAACCTATCTTCGCATTGCGATGACTGCAATGACTGCAATGATGATAGCTACAATAATCAGTAACTTTAAAATTTGTGCAATACTAATTGCCATATTTTTCACCTCATTTCTGCGCAAAAATTTTATTTTTCAATCTTATGCCCTCTATTCTGGTTTCTTGTATGAATAAGTGTCTGATAGAGAGTCTGGTATTCGGCTGAGGACATACTCTTTTGCGGAACACAGATTCTCTTATCAGTAAAAGAAATCTCAATGACCTTTTTCTTGGAAAAAAATAGCACCAACCCCAGCAGCAGACAGATAACTGCCAGTACATTCATGGTTGTATTCATCCAGTCGGGAAGACTGATGGAATGTCCCATCCATTGCAAGTAGCTGTTAATCTTATCCACGCCCTCTGTCAGATACCCTAAACCCAGGAAATTAGAAACCTTTGCCATTTCCTGATCACTTTTGGATTTTATGAATTCCTTATCCACCAGATACCAGAATTTACCCCGGAAGGCAACTCGGTCTTCGTAGACGCGGATATCACATTCTCGTCTCTTAGAAAGAGGCAGATGATAAAGAAGGTTGCTGCTGTCCGGAGAGGTCGGAGAAACAGAAGTGCCGGTACTTGCTCCGCAGTAGGAACAAAAAGCAACATGCTCGTCAATTTCTTTTCCCCTAAATTTGCTTTGCTTCGCGTTGAAAAGCAGAAAAGAAAAATTGCAAAATTCCTGCCATTGGCGTAAAGTGAAAGAAACATTACCAACGGATAAAGGAGTATTACCAATGAAGCTGATTCTGGCAAGGCACGGAGAGACAGACTGGAATGTTGCCAAGAAAATACAGGGTGTAACGGACACTGATTTAAACGAAAACGGACTTCGGCAGGCGAGGGAGCTTGCTGCTGCGGTTCTTGCAGGAGACCTGGGAATTACAGCAATTTATAGCAGCCATTTAAAACGCGCTGCCCAGACCGCAGCCTACGTGGCGGAAGCGTTGAATTTGCCCTACCATACCATGGAGGCGCTGCAGGAGTTAAACTTTGGAAAATGGGAAGGAAACAGCTGGCCGGAGGTGAAAGAACGCTACCCGGAAGAATATGGGGTCTGGTATACCAACCGCCGCTACACTCCTGTACCGGAAGGGGAATCCTATCAGCAGATGCTGGAACGGGTGATTCCCGCCCTTCAGGAGATTGTCAGGCGGGAGAAGGGAAATGCCCTGGTGGTGATTCACAGTGCGGAAATCGTTGCCCTTCAGGCAGCGCTCCACAACACCTCCTTCCAGACCATGGCAAAGGATTATCCCATCGGAAATGCCCAGATGGTGGAGCTTGGTGGGGAACAGATTGGGCACATGAAAGTATAACTGCAGACAAAGTGGCTCTTCAGCATTTTTCTTTTATGAGATAAAGAGATAAAGAAACACAAATAAACTTTGAAGGTCACTCCATAAAATGCTATAATAGTCGTAGTTATGTAACACAAAAATACGAGTTGGAGAACACACAATGGAAAAAGTCACAATCAAAGATATTGCCAGAGAGGCAGGCGTCTCAATTTCAACGGTATCCAACGCGTTAAACGGCGTGGATGTACTGAAGCCGGAAACCAAAGAGCACATTCTGGAAGTTGCCAATCGGCTTCAATACATTCCAAACCTGAATGGGAGAAATCTGAAATCGAAATCCACGCATACCATAGGTTTCTTTGTCACATCTCTGCAGGGACCTTATTTTGCAACATTGGCAGACAAGCTTTTCTGGGCATGCAAACGCAACGGTTATGAGATGAATATTTTCATGACTTATGGAGGAAAATCAGCCATTAACAACATTCTGGGTAAAGTTGTGGATGGCTGTGTGATTTTCTCAGAAGATGTGGATGACAAAGATGTGGAACAGATTCTGCGGCTTAAAGTTCCCACCGTTTTTCTGGACAGGGAAATGGTGGGTGAAAGAGTCTCCAGCGTACTTTTTGACTCCTACAAAGATGGGGAAATCGCAGCGGAATATCTCATCAACCGTGGAGTTACGAAAGTAGGCTATATTCAAGGACTTTTATATCACCATGACGCTAAGGATCGATGGAGAGGTTTTAGCGATTGTTTTGCCCGACACGGATTGGAAATTGATCCGGCCTATGTCTATGAAGGTAAATTCCAACGGGAAACTTCATGTAAAAATACCAAACAGTTTCTGGAGGAGGGACTTCCCTTGCCCCAGGCTTTTTTTGCAGCCAATGACTTAAGTGCTATTGGCTGTATGGATGCGTTGTTGGAAGCCGGGTATAAAGTGCCTGATGATACGATGGTGCTTGGAGTGGATGATATCGAACTGGCAAGCTGGTATCGCCCTACACTTTCCACGGTAAAAACCGAATACGAGAAAACAGGCGATGTTGCCATTGATAAACTGGTAAAGATGATTAACCAAGAAGAGGAGGGAGAACTTTTCAGATTTCATGGACATCTGATCGAAAGAGAGTCAACAGCAGCAAAATAAACGCCTAAATAAACATACATCAAGGAGGAGACATCAATGTTAACACAATTTAGTCAGTATTTTGCAGGATTTACCACAGGAGCTATTGCTCTGCGATTGATTTTTGCAACCGTTCTGGGAGGAATCATCGGTCTGGAGCGGGCTACCAAGCATCACCCGGCAGGAATGAGAACCTTTGCCCTGGTATGTCTGGGAGCAGCAGCGTCTACAGTGGCAAATATTTATTTGGGGACTTTGAGTCCGGACAGAGTGGATTTAAGCCGAATTCCATCTGGCGTAGTAGGAGGAGTTGGATTCCTGGGAGTGGGAACCATTATGATTACAGGTAAAAACCAGGTGCGTGGTCTGACCACGGCAGCAGGACTGTGGGCATCGGCAACACTGGGGATTATTTTGGGTTCCGGTATGTTGGAAATCGGACTTGTCACCTTTGCTCTGATTCTGATTACTGTATTTGGCGCGGCAGAGTTAAGCCGCGTACAGGAACAGCATAATCGTTATATTGGACTTTATATGGAAATCGAAAAATCCAGAACACGGGACATTTATGACCATATTAATGAGTGTGGATATGAAATATCCTCTATTGAAAAGAAGCGGGATAAGACATTGAAAGGATCGGACATCGTTCTGATTCTTATGCTGGATCTGAAAAAAAGAAGAGCGCACGCAGAGATTTTATCGGAATTCAGCCAGATTGAGGGCGTACACTATCTGGAAGAGGTATAGTGTAAGGAAAACTGTCACATCTATCTAGGTGTGGCGGTTTTTTTTTTTGGGAAGGCGGCGATTCCCACTTCATGGGGAGCTATGCCCATTCCATGGAGAGGCCTCAGCCATGGCAGTGGCAGCCCATGAAGATCCATCGCAGGTGGAAGTACGGCAGCTTCGGGAACATTTAATAAAACAAAACGCAATTTTATCTATTTAAAGAATGGACATAGGACTGTTGCTTTACCGGAAAATAGGGTATGATAGTCATAGGATCATGGTGCATTCAAAAGTGGCAGTGCCAAATCTGAACAGAATGGTATCTGCCGCTTTTTTCTTTCAGGAGAATAGGAAAGAGAAGAGGAGGATTAGTATGTATGATGTAGTGATTATCGGTGCTGGGGTTACCGGCAGCGCCATTGCCAGGGAATTATCCCGGTACGAATTGAAGGTGGCGGTGCTGGAACAGGCTTCCGATGTGTGTGAGGGAACCTCCAAGGCCAACAGCGGTATTGCACACGCAGGCTTTGATGCGAAACCCGGCACACTGAAGGCAAAACTGAATATGGAAGGCAGTCGTATCATGCCGGAACTCTCCAAGGAGTTGGATTTCCCCTACAAACAAAACGGCTCATTGGTTCTGTGCTTTGATGAAGCGGATCGCCCCAAACTTCAGAAGCTGTACGAGCAGGGTGTAGTCAACGGGGTGAAGGACATCCAAATTATCGAAAAAGATAAATTAAAGGAGCTGGAGCCTAATATTTCAGACAATGCCGTGGCAGCACTTTATGCGCCTACCGGCGGTATTGTCTGTCCCTTCAACCTTACCATTGCCCTGGCTGAAAATGCAGCTGCAAATGGCGTGGAATTTCACTTTAATACAGAAGTAACAGCACTGCAGAAGGAAGAAAACGGCTATGGAATTACGACCAGTCAGGGCGATTTTCACACCAGACTGGTCATCAATGCGGCCGGTGTCCATGCCGATACCTTCCATAATATGGTCAGTGCCGACAAAATTCATATCATTCCCCGAAAAGGTGAATATTGTCTGATGGACAAAAAAGTGGGTGATTTTGTACATGCCACGATTTTTCAGCTTCCCACTGCTTATGGAAAAGGCGTCCTGGTCACTCCCACCGTACATGGAAATCTGTTAGTGGGACCTACCGCAGTGGATGTGGAGGATGAGGAAGCAGTGAATACAACCAGAGAGGGTCTGGAGGATGTCATGAGAAGAGCGGCCCTCAGTGTGAACAGCCTTCCCAATCGCCAGACCATCACCTCTTTTGCAGGAATGCGTGCCCATGAGGAGAAGGGGGATTTTGTCATCGGTGAAGCAGCAGGTGCACCCGGCTTTATTGATGCGGCAGGTATTGAGTCTCCGGGACTGACCTGTGCACCCGCTCTTGGAAAATATGTAGCAGCTATTGTGACAGAAAAACTGCAGCCCGAAGAAAAAGAAAACTTTATTCCCACCCGGAAGGGAATTCCCAATATGGCACTGGCAGATGCAGCAAAGCGCGCAGAACTCATTAAAAAAAATCCCCTTTATGCCAATGTGGTATGCCGTTGCGAACTGGTTACCGAGGGAGAAATCGTAGATGCGATTCACAGACCTCTGGGTGCTACTACGCTGGACGGCATCAAGCGACGCACCAGAGCGGGAATGGGACGCTGCCAGGCAGGCTTCTGCTCTCCTAAAACCGTGGAAATCCTGGCACGGGAGTTGGGCGAAGATGTGTCACAGATAACAAAAAATGATAAAGGTTCTGAATTTCTCACAGGCTATGATAAGGATACGGTGTAAGATGATGAAAAAAGACTTAGTGATTATCGGTGGAGGTCCTGCCGGACTGGCTGGCGCCATTGCGGCAAAACGAGCAGGAGTCAATGATCTGTTGATCATAGAGAGAGATGCCAGACTTGGCGGCATCCTCAACCAATGTATTCATAATGGATTCGGTCTTCATACCTTTAAGGAGGAACTGACCGGCCCGGAATATGCAGAGCGCTATATTCAGCAGGCACTGGAATTGGAGATTCCCTATGTGCTGAATACCATGGTCGTGGATTTGAGCGTACAGGGCGAGATCAAATACGTGACGGTAATGAACCGGGAGGATGGACTCTATACCATTGAAACCAAGGCGGTAGTGCTGGCAATGGGCTGCAGAGAGCGTTCCCGTGGAGCATTGAACATTCCCGGTTATCGTCCCGCAGGAATTTATTCCGCAGGAACGGCACAACGTTATGTAAACATGGAAGGTCGTATGCCTGGCAAAGAAGTCGTTATTTTAGGCTCCGGAGATATCGGGCTGATTATGGCACGGCGTATGACTCTGGAGGGAGCCAAAGTCAAGGTGGTGGCAGAGCTGATGCCCTACTCCGGCGGTTTGAAGAGAAATATTGTACAATGTCTGGACGATTTCGGCATTCCTCTGAAGCTGAGCCATACCGTAGTAGATATCAAAGGGAAGAAACGAGTGGAAAGTGTTACCATTGCCCAGGTGGATGAGCATTCCAAACCCATCCCTGGGACAGAAGAGGAAATCCCCTGTGATACCCTGCTCCTTTCCTGCGGACTGATTCCGGAAAATGAGCTTTCCAACAATCTGGGAGTATCCATGAATCCGGTAACCAACGGTCCTCTTGTCAATGAGAGTCTGGAAACCGATGTCCCTGGTGTTTTTGCCTGCGGAAATGTACTCCATGTGCATGACCTGGTGGACTATGTATCCGAGGAGGCTACCCTTGCGGGAAAACATGCCGCCCACTATTTACAGGCAGGCGAGGATGCGGATGATAAGGAAGCCGTGCAGATCAAAGCCATCAACGGAGTGCGCTACACTGTTCCCTCCCGTATCCGCGTGGATCACATGGAGTCTTTGCAAATTGTACGTTTCCGTGTAGGGAATCCTTAAGTAAA